>SIAG01000084.1 GCA_009691925.1 Planctomycetaceae bacterium | reverse complement strand
CTCCGGCCCGACAGGCATGAACAGCGTGTGCGAAAACGACGGCCGAAGAACTACCCGCTCATGACCAAACCACGCGCCGAGTTGATGCAAGCCCTTTCAGACCAAAGACTAAAGCCTTAACTTCGTGCCATTCGTGGCTGGCACCTTTTCCCCCCCTCCATCGTCGAGGCTGTAGATATCCTGCCGGGAATCGGCCAGATCTTGTCTCCATTCTCTGGCGATGCCCGTCTCCCAGGCTTGATCCGCAGGATCGCCGGCCGCTTCCGGCACGATCAGGACCACCTCCACGCTTCCGGCAGGCACGCTCTCCGGAACCGTCGCCGTGAGGCGATGCTCCGCATCGATTCGGCCGACGATACGAATGGTCGTCATGGGCATTTCCTCCGCTGAATCGAACATCCCCATACGATACCGTACCCACGCCGAAAAAGCCCCCCGACCCGTCAGGCAGCCCGGCTCCGCCGCCGGGCCTTGAGCCCCACAGCGGCCGCGCCGATCGCCGCGAGCACCCAGGTCGAGGGCTCGGGAACGATCGCCAACTGGCCGGAGGCCGGATTGAAGACGAGATACTGCCCCCGGGAGGTGTCGGGGGTGTACCAGTTACCGTTGGCGTTGTGCTGAAACGTCATCCCGGAATAGCTGCTGCTCCCCGACTCCGTCCAGGTCTGCTTCGTCACCGCCTACCCGAATTACGCCCTCGAAGCCTTCGATCATGGCGCCGTTCACTATCTGCTGAAGCCGGTCGATCCGATTCGGCTCGACAAGGCGGTGGCCCGGCTCCTGGCAGCGAAGAATGCCGCCGAGCTGGTCCCAGTCACGGCGGCCGGCAGCGAAGCAGACGAAGGGGATCGGGTGATCGTGCTCCCGAGGGGGAAGCACGCGGCGATCCGCGTTCGCGACATCCTCTGGATCGAGACGATGGGCAACTACACGCGC
This sequence comes from Planctomycetaceae bacterium, assembly GCA_009691925.1. Classification (GTDB taxonomy): domain Bacteria; phylum Planctomycetota; class Planctomycetia; order Pirellulales; family UBA1268; genus QWOP01. The sequence goes on along the minus strand of SIAG01000084.1, from coordinate 11,045 downwards.
GTCTGCCTGATCGGCGATCGCCAGCCGATCATTTTTCGGCGAACGCTGGCCGAATGGGAGGCGCTGCTGCCGGCAGAGAAGTTCGTGCGGCTGGGCCGCTCGCAGCTGGTCCATCTCGAGCGCATCTCGCTCGTCCGCTGGCAATCCCGCGAACAGACGGATCTGTTCTTCAAGGATCGCCGTGAGCCGCTCTCGATCGGCCGCTACGCCGCCGCCCGGCTGCGCGATTGGCTCGATTCCTGACCGGCCCCCGCGCCGCACAGACGAGTCTCGGCTCCCCTTCTGCCGGGCACGCTGTTGCCCGATTCGTCCCACGCTCCTTGCAAGTTCGTCAGTATCTCAAAAACCCCAATTGAAACATTTCGCGGTGGCGCCCCACACTGCTCCCCGGACGAGAGTTGTCATTGCCCTGACCAACTCCCGGCCACATCCATCGGGCGGCACATCGGAGCAATCCGGTGTGCCGCCCGTGGAACCTTCTTTCCCCGGTTCTCTCCCCGAATGGCCCCAATTTCCCTCGGTTTTCCGGGGGAGGCGTTTTCCGGCGTCGAGCCGGGTTGAGCCGGCGGCGGGTCGAATTAGTCTGGAGGGGTCGGCCGCTGCGGCGGTCGGAGAAGGATTCGGCCCGAATCCTTCTGCCCGGTGTCCCCGCGGATTCCACTCATGCGCCCCCTCGTCCCCTTGCGTCTGCGCCTCGGTGCCGCGCTTGTCGCGATCCTCCTCGCCACCGCCGCTGGTGCCGCTGATGACGCGGCCAAGCCCGCCCTGGGCAAGCCCGACGCTGCCAAGCCCGACGCTGCCAAGCCCGTCCCGGCAGCCTTGATGGCCCCCGGCAGCGACCGGAGTGTGATCTATAAGTTCGATCCGCTGTCGAAGAAGTACACCGCGGTGACCCGCAAAGACCTCAAGCCCCAGCATGTCTATCAGCGCTATAGCCCGGGAGTGGGGAAGTGGGTGTGGAGCAAGGCCGCCGCCGATGGCACGCTCCGCTACGCCTTCGGCCCCGGGTCGTCGCAGCCGGCCGCCCTCTTCGACATGCCGGCGACTTCAGAAGAGCGGACGAAGGCGCTCGAGAAGCAATCGCCAGAGCTCGCCAAGCGGCTGGCGATCAACGGCGCCAAGCCGTCGCTGCGGCTGGGCGACGACGGAAAGTGGTCGCTGATGCCAGATTCGACGAAGGGGCGGGTGTACGACTTGGAGAGCGGCCAGCGTTTTGAATGGCACGGGGACAACGTCGTCCCGGTGACGCACGGGGCGGGGAGCAACCTCTGGACACGGGCCGGCGGCCAGTATCGCCCGGTGGGGGAGCAGCGCTTCACCGCGCCGCCGAGCTATCAGTGGTGAGCAGCCAGTGGTGAGCAGCCGGCTATCCCCGTCGGCCGGCGTCGGCGATCCCGACGCCCGCGGCCCGCAGCTCCACGAGGGCATTCGAGGCGGCCCGCTGCTCAGCTTCCTTCTTGTTGCGCCCCCAGGCGGGGGTGTAGCGCTGCTCGCCGATGAAGGCGGAGACGTGGAAGCTCTTGGAATGATCGGGCCCGCTCTCCTCCATCACCTCGTAGGTGGGCGTGACGCTAAAATCGCGCTGCGAGAGCTGCTGGAGGAGCGATTTGTGGTTCGCCCCCTGCGCCCCGCTCGACACCTGCTCGATCTCCGGCTCCATCCACCGGCTCACGAACCGGCGCGCCGGCTCTATCCCGCCATCGAGATAGATCGCCGCGACGATCGACTCGAAGAGATCGGAAAGAACCGACACCGGGACGGCGCTGTTGACCGCCAGTCCTTTGCCGACGATGAGAAATTCGGTGAGGCCGAGCTGCTCGCTGATCCGGCCACACGTCTCGCGGCTCACCACAACCGACTTGACGCGCGTCAGATCCCCTCGAGCGAGTGCGGAAAAATCTGGTAGAGGGTGTCGCAGACGATGAACCCCAAAATCGCATCCCCGAGAAACTCCAGCCGCTCGTTCGAGGCGAGGCGATGGGCAGCGCCCGAGGCATGCGTGAGGGCGGCAAGAAGAATCGACTCGTCGCGGAAGGTGTGGCCGATCCGCTCCTGGCAGGCGACGAGATCGACCGGCCTGTCCCCCCGGGGCGCCAGGGCCCCTGGCTCGTTTCCCCGCGAAGGGGCTTGAGCGGCCACGGCCGCCAAAGCGGGGGGCGAGGATGGCTCCGACTGGGGAACCGGCTGGGACTGGAGCTGAAGAGGCGGCTGGGCCAAAACTCCCGCAGCGGCAGGCGGCTTCTTGGCGGCCGCCGGCCGCGTCGCCCGCTTCTTGGTTACTCCACCACAAGAGAGGCCTGCGACGGCGCGGTCTTCCCCTTCGTCCTGCTTTGTCCGCTTCATCACTCGCCCACCAAAGACCAGCGGCCGCGCGATCGGTCGATCGCGGCGTGGGCATCGGTTGGCGGCCGCGCCGCGGCTGAAAGACGCGGCGGGGCTGCCCCCGGTCGACGGACCGGAGCTCCACACACGTCTATAGTACCTCGCCTTGGCCCGATAGCCCCAGGGGAACTTTTGCCGCTTTGAACCATCCACCCGCCCCACCGTACAACTCGGGTGCGTTCGCGCCGAAGACCCCCGCGGGGCCCGAAACCGAATGGTGGGACAGACCCCCGTTCGGAGGACCCCAGCCGTGGCGGCCGGCAACCGGCGGAGGAGCCTCCAGCAGCCTTCAGGGGCCCCTCCCGCCGGGCACACCCTCCAACCAAAACAGCCGTCACCACGGCCGCCTCCGGCTCCCACCGGCAGCGGCCCGTGGGCAGGCTTGCTTCCTTTTCCAGTCCCTTTCTCAGCGAAGGAATCCACCATGACCACCATGAAGCGATCCCTGTTCTTTTCGCCCCGGCCGGGCCTGGCCAGAGCCATTCCGGCGATCGTGGCGCTGGCGGGCCTGGCCCTCGGCCTGCCGGCGGTCGTGCCATCGATCCGCTCCACGGCCCGCGGGGAAGAGCCGCCGACGGTGGCCCTGGAGCAGGCCAACGCCCTCTCCCGGGCCTTCCGTTACGCGGCCGAGAAGGCGACCCCGAGCGTCGTCGTCGTTCGCAGCGAGTCGAAGCCGAAGAACGCCCCCCGCAACGAACGCGGTGGCCGTCGCGGCAACGGCAACCCCTTCAAGGGAACGCCGTTTGAGGACATGTTCCCCGAGGGGGCACCGGAAGGGCTGGAGTTCAATGGCCCCGACGGGGAGGAAGGGGGCCGACGGATGCCGGGCCGCTCCGGTGTCGGCTCGGGGGTGATCATCGACGCCTCCGGGATCATTCTGACCAACAACCATGTCGTCGAAGGGGCCGACACGGTCACCGTGGAGCTCGCCGACGGACGCGAATACAAGGCGATCGAGATCAAAACCGATCCGGACAGCGACCTGGCTGTCGTCCGCCTCGGCGACGCCGAGAACCTTCCGGTCGCGAAGCTCGGCGACTCCGACAAGATGGAGATCGGCGACTGGGTGATCGCCATCGGCAATCCCTTCGAGCTGGAGACGACCGTCAGCGCGGGGATCATCAGCGGTAAGGGGCGCGAGCTCGGCAGCGTGCAGCGGGCCAAGTTCCTCCAGACCGACGCCGCCATCAACCCCGGCAACTCCGGCGGACCGCTGGTCAACCTCGCCGGCGAGGTGGTGGGGATCAACACGGCGATCGCCTCCAACAACGGCGGCTACCAGGGGATCGGCTTCGCGATCCCGATCAACCTCGCCAAGTGGGTCGGCGGGCAGCTCGTCACCAAGGGGCGCGTCCAGCGTGGCTACCTGGGCGTCCAGATCGGCGCGCTCTCCAGCGAGATGGCCAGATCGCTCGGCGTCAAGGATCGCAAGGGGGTACTCGTCGGTGATGTTGTCGCCGGCTCGCCGGCCGCCGAGGCGGGGGTGGAGGAGCTCGACGTGATCATGAGCTTCGACGGCCAGCTCGTCGATGGTCCTCGGACGCTCCAGGAGGTGGTGGAACGCTCCGATTTTGACAAGCCCCATCGGGTGACCGTGCTCCGGAAAGGGAAGAAGTCGGAGCTCGAGATCGCCGTCCGGGCGCTGCCTGACAAGCTCGGCGCCGCCGCGCCGAGCAAGGCCGAACGGGAGGAGATCGCCGCTGAGACCTACTACTCCAAGACCCTCGGCCTCGAGGTTCGCAACAAGGCCGCTGAGCGCGGCGGGGAGGCTGATCCTTACGAGGGCTTCGAGGGGGTCGTCGTCGAGCGTGTCGATGACCAGGGGCTCGCCGCCGAGGCGGGGATCGGCCCCACGATGCTGATCCGCAAGGTGGGGCGAAAGTCGGTGTCGACGATCACCGAGTTTGCCGATGCGGTCGAGCAGGAGTCGCTCGAAGAGGGCGTCATGCTCCAGGTGCGCACAAGCCGGGGCAACTCGGTGATTCTCCTCAAGAAAAACTGACCGGCGGCCAGGCCAGCTGGGCATCACAGGGCCGGCCCCGCACCCCGGGGCCGGCCTTTTTTCTGTTATCCTCGACAGTTTTGTTCGCTCCTCCGCCCACCTGGAAGCTTCATGGCCACCCTCGGCGTCAACATCGACCATGTCGCCACGATCCGTCAGGCCCGCCGCACCGTCGAGCCCGACCCGGTGTGGGCGGCGGCGCTGGCCGAGCTCGGCGGGGCCGATGCGATCACCGTTCATCTGCGCGAGGATCGTCGCCACATCCAAGACCGTGACCTCGAAGTGCTGAAGCGCACCGTCCAGGTGAAGCTCAACCTCGAGGGGGCGATCGCCCCGAACATGGTCGCCATCGCCTGCCAGGTGAAGCCCGATCAGGTGACGCTCGTGCCGGAGCGCCGCGAGGAGATCACGACCGAGGGGGGCCTCGACGTCATCACCCACCGGGCCGCCACGACCGAGGCGGTGCGCCGGCTCCACGACGCTGGGATTGCAGTCTCGCTGTTCATCGATCCCTCCCCCCGGCAGATCGACGTCGCGGTCGCCCTGGGCGTGGCGGCGGTCGAGCTCCACACCGGCAGCTATGCCAATGCCACCACCGCGGCCGGGCAGCGCGAGACCCTCGCCGAGCTCGCCCACGGCGGAGCCCACGCCCGCTCCGCCGGCCTGACGCTCAATGCCGGCCATGGGCTGACCTACCGGAATGTCGTCCCGGTGGCCCGGATCGACGGGATGCACGAGCTCAATATCGGCCACTCGATCGTCGCCCGGGCCGTCCTCGTCGGTTTTAGCCAGGCCGTGCGGGAGATGAAGGCCCTGCTCGCCTCCCTCCCCTCCGGTTGACAGGGCAGCGCCCCCGACGGCGCCGGCAAACTCCACCAGCCCCACCCATCTTCCGCAGGACGGCCGATTGGGCCGGCGCGACGCCGGTGAAATCGCCCCCCTTTCCCCCCCGCAAGCCCGCTCCGGGGTATCCCTATCGCCTTGATTCTGGTCTGCTCTCGCCGGGCGGGGGAATACCTAACGCGGTGATCGGGCATGCAGGACCATGCCGGACCCAGCAACCTGCCACGACTTCGATGGAGCGCTTCATGCCGGCGACGACCGACCGCCCTGCCCCCTTCCACTTCGCCCAGAGCCACGATGAGGGGGCGGACGACCCGGCCCGCGACACGGCGGCGCCGCCGTGGGTCAGCGAGGTCCGCCATGCCCTGCGGAAGGCGACCAACGATCCGTTCCGGGTCAAGCCATGGCGCTACTGGGCCGACTTCCTCCTCTCGATCGTCTGTGCTTACGGGGCGGCGACGGTCTATCTGATATCGCCGCTGGGCTCATGGCCGCAGCTGGTCGCCTTTCCGATCGCTGCCTTCTGGCTCTACCGGCTCGGCTCGCTCGTCCACGAGGTTTGCCACCTCGGATCGCACGAGATGCGCGTCTTCAAGGTGGCCTGGAATGTCCTCGTTGGCACCTTCACGCTCACCCCGTCGCCGTTCTTCACGCGGCAGCACCGCGACCATCACAGCATGAAGATGTACGGAACCCCTGAAGATCCCGAATACGTCGCCAACGTCATGGAAGGGGGCAACCTGCGGAGCTTCTTCGGCTATGCGGCCTACATGCTCGTCTTTCCGCTGCTGGTCTTTCTGCGCTTCCTTCTCGCCCCCCTCTCCTTTCTCCACCCGCGCCTCCGCGAGCTCGTCCTTGAGCGCGGCAGCTCCCTGACGCTCAACACGCGCTATCGCCGCAAGCTCACCCCCTTCGATCGCCGCGCGATCCTCGCAGTCGAGGTGCTCTGCTTCCTGCGGGCCGCGGCGATTCCGGCGACGATCGCCTTCGGGATCGCCCCCATCAGCCGGATCACGCTTCTCTACACGCTCGCCCTGGCGACCTTCTTCATGAACCAGATGCGGCAGCTGGCCGATCACCATTTCGAGGGAGACGGAACGACGGTCTCGGTCGAGGACCACATCCTCGACTCCTGCAACTTCACCGGGAAGGATCCGCTCACGCTCCTCTTCTTCCCGTTCGCGATCCGCTTCCACGCCCTCCACCACCTCTTCCCCTCGCTCCCCTACCACAACCTCGAGGCCGCGCACGCGCACCTCGCGCGCACGCTCCCCCCCGACAATCCTTACCTGGGGCTCGACCAGCCGGGCTGGTGGTCGGTGGCAAAGCGAACGGTGTGGGGCCCGGCGCCGGTCACGACCGGCTAGCCGGCGGAGGCGGAAAGAGTCAGCCAGTTTGACTGCGCCGCCGCGCGGCCCACCATTCCCAGGCCAGCGGCAGCACCGAGACGAGGACGATCCCGATCACGACCAACTCGAAGTTCTTCTTGACGGCCTCGATGTTGCCGAAGAAGTAGCCGGCCGCCGTGCACAGCACGACCCACAGAATGCCGCCGACGACGTTGAACCACAGGAACGTCGGGTAGTGCATCTTCCCGACGCCGGCGACGAACGGGGCAAACGTCCGCACAATCGGCATAAAGCGCGCCAGAACGATCGTCTTGCCACCGTGGCGGTCGTAGAAGGCTTGCGTCTTCTCCAGATGCTCGTGCTTCAGAAACCAGGTATTGAGCGAGAAGGCCCGGGGACCGATCCACCGCCCCAGAAAATAATTGATCGTGTCCCCGAGAATCGCGGCGATCGAGAGAAGGACCAGGAGCGTCACGAAGCCGAGATCGTCGGGATAGAGCGCCGCCATGGCGCCGGCGGCGAAGAGGAGCGAGTCTCCCGGCAAGAAGGGCATGATGACGAGGCCCGTCTCGCAGAGGATGATCGCGAACAGGAGGACGTAGGTCCACGGCCCCCACGCCTCGAGGAGGGCATGGAGATGGTCGTCGACGTGGAGAAAGACGTCGAGGATCGATTTGATCGCGTCCATTCGCGGTGGTTCTCGGGCTACGGGTATGACCGCCCATCAGCCGGGTCCGGGCTTCTTTTTCTTCCAGGTCTTCTTCTTGGGAAAAGGCTTCTTCCCCCAGGGGGCACGCGGCGGGCCATCCCCACCTCCTACCACCGGGCCGAACTTCCGCGACGGCTTTCCCGGCGGGCGGGGGCCATCGTCCCCGGTGGCATGTCCGCCGACAGGGCCGCCATCGCCCCCGCGCGGCGGATAGGGCCCGCCCGGGCTCGGCTTCTGGCCATAGGGGCGCTTCGCATACGGCCGCTTGCCAGCAGGGCCATTGCCACCAGGGCCATTGCCGAAGGGGCGCCCCGGCGGGGGACGGTGCGACGGGGCGTCGAGCGACTCCTCGTGGTCGTTGATCGGGGGCACCGGCGCGTAGCAGACAACCAGCGCCGCGGCGATCGCCTCGGGGGCATGCCCTTCCTTGAGCAGTTGCTCGACGACCGGCGACGACGGCGGCCCGCCCGCCACCGACAGCGCCTCGCGGACCCGATCGATCACCCCAGCCGTCCGCTTGGCCGCGACGTCTCTGACTGATGGCACCGGCTCGCGGCGGATGCGGAGCCCGAGGGCCCGCTCGATCTGCCCGAGCCGGAATCCGGCGCCGCCGGAGACAAGTGTCACAGCCATGCCGTTGCGCCCGGCGCGCCCCGTCCGCCCGATCCGGTGGAGATAATCCTCGGCATCGATGGGGAGGTCGTAATTGACGACGAGGGCGAGATCGTGGACGTCGATCCCGCGGGCGGCGACGTCGGTGGCCACGAGCCAGCGGAAGGCCCCGCGCTTGAAGCCCTCCATGACCCGCGTCCGCTGGGGCTGGGCCATGCCGCCGTGGAGCCGCTCGGCGGCACAGCCCCGGTCGAGGAGCCAGTCGGCGAGCTCGTCGACCATCCGCTGGGTGTTGCAGAAGACGAGACCGCTGCGCGGATCGTGGAAATCGATGAGGCGGCCGAGCGCAGCCGACTTAGCGTGGTGGCGGACCTCATGGAACACCTGATCGACCGCCGGCGGGCCGACATCACGGGCCCGGTCAACGCGGATCTCGCGAGGGGAGCGGGCATGATGCTCGACGAGCCCGCGGATCGCCGGCGGGAAGGTGGCGGAGAAGAACACCGTCTGGCGCTCGGGCGAGGCCGCGGCGAGGAGCTTCTCGAGATCCTCGCTGAAGCCCATGTCGAGCATCCGATCGGCCTCATCGAGGACGAGGACCTTGATCGCAGAGAGATCGAGGCTGCCGCGACCGAGAAGATCGACGAGCCTCCCCGGCGTGCCGACGACGATCTGGGCGCCCCGCCCCAGATCGGCGAACTGCCGTTCGTAGGAGGCCCCGCCGTAGACCGTCACGGTGCGAACCCCCTTCTTGAAGGACGCGAGCTTCTCCGCCTCCGCCGCGACCTGCGTCGCCAGCTCCCGCGTCGGGACGAGGATCAGCACCTGGGTCTTCTTCGAAGTGGGATCGACTCGCTCGATCGCCGGCATGCAGAACGCCGCCGTCTTCCCGGAGCCGGTCTGCGACTGGCCGACGACGTCGGAGCCACTCAGCAGCGCGGGGATGGCACGGGCCTGAATCGGGGAGGGGACGAGCCAGCCGAGCTTCTCGGCCGCGCGGACGAGCTCCGGGGAGAGGCCGAGCGACGCGAAAGTCACGGCCGCAGCGCCGTCCGCGGCGACGGGGGGATCGATGGTCAAGAGGCGGGCCGTTCGTTGATGGGCAGAGCCGTGGTCGGCGGGCGGGGCCGTGGTCGGTGTGATTGCAGGCGGGAGAAAGAGTGTACCAGCGATCGCACTGCTCCGCTTATCCGGCCGCGTGGAGGATCACGAGGCCGATCCCCAGAAACGCACTCACGCCGAGCGCCGACACCAGCGCCCCCTGCCAGGTAGGGCGCCAGGGATGGGCCACGACCATCATCAGGGGGACACTTCTTAGGAGTATATGATCCCCCGTCCAGCCAACCGGCTTAACCAGCCCGAAGATGAATCCGGCCAGGGTCTGTGGGCTCGCGCCGGTGAGCCCCACGAGGGCCACGAAACCGAGGAGCGCCATCGCAACGACCCCTATCCCCCCCCACTGGACCCCAAGGAGCCGGTTGACCCCCAGGCCAACTCCCGCCAACAGCGGCACCGCCAGCGCCAGCCCCGCGATCTCGGCGGGGCGGTCCCAGAGCCCAGACAGGAGCCAGCCCCAGGCCGCGAGGGCCACTCCCAGCAGCGCTCCATCGGGGCCCCAGTGCCGCCCGGTGGACGGTGGCAGGCTGAGAGGAGCAGAAGGGCAATCGACCGTCGGCACGCTCGGAGCCCCGCGGGCAGGGTGGTGATGCAAACGGGGATTCTATCAGCCGGCAGGCTTGCGAAGCTGCCCACTTGCGTGGCACCGCTTGCCTTTCAAGGAGCAGTCGGGGCCGGGAAGCGTCAGCGCCTGGGAATATTTTCTGCGAGAATCGGACCCCGGTGCGTTCCGAGAACATCCCCCCGCCCCCGGCGCGGGGTTTGCACGAATCTGTTTCGGTGCGCGGACATCGCTGGGGCCGTCACTGGCGGCGCCCTCCTCGATGGTGCCCCCCCCCCCCGGCCAACCCTCGATCCATTCATTCGTCCCTCCCTGCCCGTTCCCTTCCCACTCTCCGGAATCAGCCCGTGCCTGACGATGACCTCCTCCTCCGCGATGTGCGGCTCCTCGATTCCCTTCTCGGACAGGTGATCGTCGATCAGGCAGGGGACGATGTCGCCCGGCTGGTGGAGTGGATCCGGACGCTCGCCCACGACCGCCGGGCCGGCAAGCAGGGGGCCGAGGCAGCGCTCGCCGAATGCATCGAGGGGCTCGACGTCGTCCGGGCCCGGCTCGTGGCCGAGGCGTTCTCGATCTATTTCGATCTCGCCAACATCGCCGAGGACCGGCAGCGCGTCCGGGTGCTGCGGGAACGGGAACGCGATCGCCACCCTGAAGCGCCGGCTGAATCCCCGGCCGCGGCGATCGGCGAGCTGAAGGCGCTCGGCTTCCGCGCCGCCGACGTCGCCGCCGCGCTCGAGCGGCTCTCGGTGGAGCTCGTCTTCACCGCCCACCCCAGCGAGGCGAAGCGACGCTCGATCCGCTCGAAGCTGCGGCGGATGCGCCACGCTCTTCAGGAGCTTGATCGGGCCGATCTCCTCCCCCGCGAACGCTCCCGGATCGAGGCCGATGTCCGCGGCGAGCTGGCGGTTCTCTGGCAGACCGCCTTTCTCCGGCCGATGCGGCCGAGTGTTCTCGACGAGGTCGAGCGCGGGCTGTCGCTCATGCCGCGGCTGTGGGAGGCGGTGCCGGGGGTCTACGAATCGCTCCGCCGCGGCCTCACCGAGTGGTATCCGGGAGAGCTCGACGACGTGCCGGCCTTCCTCTCCTTCGGGTCGTGGATGGGGGGAGACCGCGACGGCAATCCCTACGTGACCTCCGACGTCACCAGCCAGACGCTCCACCGGCTCCGCGAGGAGGCGATCGACCGCCACCTCGAGCAGTGCGATAGGCTCCACGATCTCCTCACGGTGTCAGACGAATTAACCGCCGGCTCGCGCGTGCTCGCGGCCAAGCTCGACGCGCTTGCCGCCGCCCACGAAGCGCTTGGCGACGTTCTGCAGACCCTTGCCCCGCATGAGACATTTCGACGCTGGATCCGGATGATCCGCTTCCGGCTCGAAGCCTCGCGGAGGCTGCGGCTCGATGGCGGCCCGGTGCCGGTGGCGTACCCATCGCACGCCGCGTTCGTCGCCGACGCCGAAGATCTCC
>SIAG01000083.1 GCA_009691925.1 Planctomycetaceae bacterium | reverse complement strand
CGGCCGGACTGGTGATCCTCTTCGGGCTCGTCCGCCTGCTTCCCACGGAGTATTCATCCCTGGTCGGATGGGCCGGGATGCTCGGCATCGTCATGGATACGGTTCGAGGTCGGTGGCAAGGACCGCATCGGCGCTGGGGAGACAGAATCGGGCGCTGCCAAGGATGCCTTGGGCGGGTACGATGTCTGCTCTCGATCGCTCTAGGCCGTGCGGTCAACTGGGCGACGGCGAAACACGAAGGGAAAGGAGGGCTGCGTGATACGCGATGGAATACGTCTGATCTCGCTTCCCTCCCGTAGCTTCAGTGGTAGAGCGTCGGCCTTATAAGCCGCTGGTCGCAGGTTCGATTCCTGCCGGGAGGATTTTGCCGCAAGCGGCGGCCGCTGCCGGTGCCAGCGCCCCGGTCAGTTGTGCCAGGGCTTCGCGGGCCTGTGCTTGATGCGGAGCGCCGCGGCGAGGTTCGTATCGGCGACGTGCGTGGTGGCGCGTTGCCAGAGGCTGTCGGAGTCGCCGAACACGAAGTCGCTCGTGGCCGGGGCAATTCTCCAATCACCGGCCGCCACCTCCGCGTCGAGTTGCCCGGCGCCCCAGCCGGAATAGCCGGCGAAGACGAGGAGCGGCCCATGGTTGTCGCGAACGAGCGTGACGACAAGATCCTTGCGCATGGCGAGAAAGACACCCGGCACGATGTCCCGTTCGGTCATGGCAGGATTGGCATGGAGCGCGAGCAGCGGACCCTCGAGCGGCCCGCCGTTCATCACCACGACATCAGCGGGGCACGGACCGTTTGCCGACTCGTCCCAAACCCGATCGAGGCTCTCGGCGCCGGGGCGATTGAGCACGAGGCCAAGGGCCCCGCCCCGATCGTGCTCGACGAGCAGGACCACCGTCCGGGAAAAGTTCGGGTCGTTCAGCTTCGCGGCAGCGACCAGCAGATGTCCGGAGAGCGAACCCATCGAAGCCTCATTGACCACGGTTCCGGCGCGGCTCGATCGAGATGGCATGGGATCGCCCGATCGTCGCCAAGCCATTCTACCGGCCGTTCGGCCCGGGTTTGCCCCCGCACGCCGGTGGCGTGGATCTCGGGCTCGTCATCGCCATGGCCGGGAAGCCGGAGGATGGAGATATCCGAGGGGGGGAACGTACACTTCTAGCCGTTCGCGGCGGCCGGGCCAGCCCGGGGCCCCGCGACGCCCCCGGCACGAACACCACGATCACCACGAACATTAACGAGGACCGACCCTTGGCAGCGGACGGACATCTCCCCACCACCGGCAGCGTGGCATCGAGGCTCGGCACACTCGAGCTCGATCACGGTTACCCCACCGCGGCCACCGTCGAGAAGCTCTTCGACGACCTCGACTTCCAGCGGGCCTGCCAGGCCTATCTCTGGGCCCTCCCGCTGATGGCAATGGTGCAGTGGCAAAGCGAGCATGCGACGAAGTTCGGGGCCGGGAAGCTCGACTACGTCGACTACCTCACGTTCCAGGACAAGCTCGGCCTCCTCACCGCCAACGCCACCACCCCCTACATCATGGCCTTCCCGAATCTCAAGGAATCGGGGCCGCTCGTCCTGGAGATCCCGGCCGGGCCAACGGCGGGGGGCTGCACTGATTTCTGGCAACGGCCGATCACCGATTCCGGGCAGACCGGCCCCGACAAGGGAGCGGGGGGAAAGTATCTGATCCTCGGCCCCGACGACGCCGACATGAAGCCCGACGGTTACTTCGTCTTCCGCTCGCCGACAGCGAATATCTTCTCGGCCCACCGCGTTCTCGATCCTGATCCGGCCAGGGCCAAAGCGCTGATCGAAGGGCTCCGGATTTATCCCTATGCACAACGCGAGAACCCGGGCCCCACGCGCCATCTTTCCCCTGCCGGCCGGCCATGGAGCGGCGCGCAGCCCCGCGGGCTCGTCTATTGGGAAGAGCTGGCGAGGATCATCAACAAAGAGCCTGTCCACGAGCGCGACCGGATCGTGATGGGAATGCTCCAGCCGCTGGGGATCGAGAAGGGGAAGCCGTTCGCGCCGAGCCCGAGGCAGAAGAATATCCTCATCGACGCGGCCGCAGCGGGAGAAGCGATGGCCCGGGCGATCGCGTATCAGAAGCGGTTTGCCGGCGCGAAGGTCTGGCGGAAGCGGGCATGGGAAAAATCCCTGATGCTGGCCGAGACGAATCAGGAGGCCCCCCACCATACCGAGCTCGACGAACGGACGAGCTGGTTCTACGAAGCGGTCGGGGTGTCGATGGGGATGATGGGGCGCGCGGTCGGCGTCGGGCAGGTCTATCTCGAGGCCGCTAGGGATTCCACCGGCAGATGGCTCGACGGTGGCCAGACCTACCGCCTGACCGTGCCGAAGGATGTGCCTGTCGCGCAGTTCTGGTCGGTGACCGTCTACGACAACCAGACACGCTGCTTCGTCGACACCGGCGCCCAGCCCGACCGGTCGTCACGCGATTCGATCGCCACCAACCCTGACGGCTCGGTCGACCTCTTCTTCGGCCCGACCGCGCCTGTCGGGAAGCCGGCGGGAAACTGGATCGAGACGCTCCCTGGGAGAGGCTGGTTCAGCTACTTCCGGCTCTATGGGCCGACGGCCGCCTACTTCGACCGCTCCTGGGTCCTGGGAGACTTCGAGCCGATCGGATAAGTAGCCAAGTCCGGTGCGGCCCCGCTGGCAGAATCAGCGACGGCCGCGATCGGCGCGGCCGCTGATCGCGGCTTCGTGGCGCAGCAACCAGGCCTTCCGCTCGACGCCCGCCGCGAAGCCGGTGAGCGAGCCGTCGGCGCCGATGACACGGTGGCAGGGGACGATGATCACAAGTGGGTTGCGGCCATTGGCGGCGCCGACGGCGCGGGACTTGTTTGCCCCGCCAAGCCTCCGCGCCTGCGCGGCGTAGGTCATCGTGCGGCCGAAGGGGATCGTGCGGAGGATCTCCCAAGCGGCGCGCTGGAACGGCGTGCCGGGCGGGTCGAGGGGAAGATCGAACGTCGTCCGCAGACCGCTGAAATACTCCTCCAGTTGCCTGGCGGAGGCCCGGAGGATCGACGCGACGGCGGACGCGTCTGCGGCCGATTCGGATCCCGAGATGTACGGTTCTCCATCGGAAACGACACCGACCGATTCCCCCTCCCAGCCCACGCCCCGCAGGCCCACCGGGGAAGCGGTGAGCGTGAGAGGCCCCAGCGGGGTGTCGACGGTCGTGATGGCAAGGGGGGACGAGGTGGACATCGAGCCGAGCGTAGGGCACCGGACCATTCCCCGGCTAGAATCTGCCGGAGAGCACCGGAACCCGCATGACCCATGTCATTGAAATCGCTCCGAAAACCTTCCTGGGGAAACTCATGCAGCCGCTTATCCGCCTCGGCCTCCGCAGCCAGACCCGCGCCGCTGCCACGAATCTCAAGCAGCTCCTCGAGGCCGCGGTTGTCGTCGCCATCATCGCCTGCGGAATCGTCGCCGGTGTTTCCGTCTTGGCGGCCGACGAAGGAAACGCCCTCCTCGACGGCATCTGGCTGCCGGTAGCGATGGAGTTCGCCGGCCAGCCGTTTCCCGAAGAGGCCCGCCAAGGGATCGTCCTCGAGATCGCCGGCGAGTCCTACACCGTCACCGTCGGCAAGGAGGTCGACAAGGGGACGGTGAAGGTCGATGCCGAAGCCACTCCCGCGGCGATCGACATCGTCGGGGTGGTCGGCCCGAACAAGGGGAAGACGATCCTCGGCATCGTCGAGGTCGCGAAGGACACGCTCCGGGTCTGTTACGACTTCAGCGGCAAAGACCGGCCGACGGAGTTCAAGACCGCCGAGGGGACGCAGCACTTCCTCGTCACCTACGAGCGGAAGCAGCCGTGAGGGCGCGTTTTCAGGCCGGTCGCGTCGCGGGGGCCATCCGGATCGTCAGTTCGTCGTAGCCGAGGGCCCGGTTAAAGGCGGCGGTCTTCTCCACCCGATCGCGCTTCGAGACGAGGTCGATCCGCTCCACCCGTTGGCAGAGGGCCCCGAGGAGCGATTTCATCACGGTTCGCGAGTGGGCCGCACCCAGGCAGAGGTGGGCTCCGAAGCCGAACGAGACGTGCGGATTGGGGCGTCGGTCGAGCCGGATAGTGAGCGGTTCGTCGAACACCGTGCCATCGAGATTGGCCGAGGCCCACGCCAGGGAGACCCGCCCCCCCGGCTCGACGGTGATCCCGTTGACCTCGGTGGCAACCGGACAGACGCGGCCGATGTGCGTCAGCGGCATGAACACCCGGAAGAATTCTTCCGCGGCGTGGATGATCCGGTCGGAATCTGCCCGGAGGAAGGCAAAATCGGCCGGGGTACCGGCAAGGTGACCGATCGCGCAGGCGATCGAGTGGATGATCGTGTCGCGGCCGCCAGCGAAGGCGAGATTGGCAAAGCCGAGGCGCTCGGCACGCGTCAGCGGCCGGCCGCGGAAGCTCGCCCGGGAGAGAAGGCTGAAGAAGTCGTCGCCGGGGGAGGCCTCGGCCCGATCGAAGCGGTCGTTGAGGTAGTCCTCCAGTTGGCGGGCTTTCTTCAGGCCGTCGTTGCCGTGGAAGACATGGACGCCCCAGCCAATCCAGATGTCGGCTTCCGCCTCGGGAACGTCGAGGAGGACCGTCAGCGCCCGCGACTGCAGCGGCAGGGCGAATCCCTCGACGATCTCGATCGTGTCGCTAGCGAGCGCCTCGTCGAGGAGCCGGGCGACGAGGCTGTCGATGCGGGCGACGAAAGCCGGCTGCCTGGCCCGGAGGAAGAACGGTTCGACGAGCCGGCGGTAGTCGGTGTGGTCGGGGGGATCGAGCTCGATCGGCAACTGGCGAACGCTGCGGAGATGTTCCTCCGAGGGGATCGGCACGCGGAACGGCGCGTCGGAGCTGAAGGTCTGCCAGTCCTTCGCGGCCCGGCGAACCTCCTCATGCCGCAGTATCATCGGGATCTCATCCCCCTGAAACGGACAGCGGAGCACGCCGTCGGCCTCGCGGGCCCTGCGGAATGGATCGTCGATGGAGGTCATGAGGGAGCGTCAGCAGCGGCGTGCTGACAAAGGAGGGGCGTGAGTTACCCGGCTAGGATTCGAACCTAGACAAAGGGAACCAAAATCCCTTGTGCTACCGTTACACCACCGGGTAGTGGGCGCTGCGAATCATACCCCATCGCGGGAGCGGGAGGGATGGGCGTCAGGCAGATCCCGGGGGGGCACTTCCGCCCCCCCTTTGGCGAGCTTGTTGGTGACCGCGAACGACAGCTGTTCCAACTCGATCGCCAGGTCGACCGCCACTGTCTCCACGTGGGGGGGGAGCGTGAGGGTGACGGGGGCGAAGTTGACGATCCCTTCGATCCCGGCCGCGACCATCCGCTCGGCCACTTCCTGGGCCCGCTCCGCCGGGACGACGATCATGCCCAGCCGGATCCCCTTCGTCCTCACGACCTCCGCCAAGTCGTCGATGTGGTGGACGACGAGCCCCCGCACCGTTCCGCCGACTTTCGCCGCATCGGCATCGAAGGCGGCCTCGATCGTGAAGTTCTGCCGGCCGAAGCCGCGGTAGCCGAGGAGCGCCTGCCCCAGATTCCCCACCCCCACCATGACCACCGGCCAGCGGTGGTTGGTGCCGAGGATGTCGCGCATGGCATGGATCAGTTCGTCGCAGCGGTAGCCGACGCCGGGGTAGCCGAACTGCCCGAAGAAGCCCAGATCCTTCCGCACCTGGGCGTCACCGAAGCCGAGCAGGGCGCCGAGTTGGCTCGACGAGATCGTCTGCTGCCCGGCCCCCTGAAGCCGCTGCAGTTCGCGCAGATAGAGGCTCAATCGGCTGACAACGACCTTCGGGACCGAATGATCGGACGGGAGGTCGCCGGACGTGACTCGCGAGTCGGACATGGGGCGTCGACGCCGTGAAGAGGGACGGTCCGCGAGAAAACTCTACCCCCCGAACCAGCGCCCCCGCAACGCGGTCCACCTTTCGGGGCACCGGAGAACCGGCTGCAAGTCGTGGCGGGCCTTGGTGAAACGAGGCCGGGGGCGGCGTTGTGGAGATTTCTGCCCGGAGCGATCCCAGCCGGCCACGACCGTGAATCTGTAGCGAATGTGACGGCGCTGGGGGCTTGGAAAAAGCCGAGCGGATGCGTGGTTTGGTCAACCTGCGGGGGATTTATGGTCGATGGTTGAAGAGCGTGGGAAACCCTGCCCCCACGCCCACCCAAGAGTTTCGTTCCCTTTTCAGGAGTCGCCCCGTGAGGGGCGGCATGCATGAAGACCACGTGGATGAGTTGCCTGCTGGCCCTCGCCTGGATCGTGTCGCCGGCGCTCCGCGCCGACGACGCGATCGGGCTGGCCGGCGAGGACTGTCCCGACGCAGCGCACAGCGTCCTGGCCGGCGATGCCGGTCCGGTCCCTGACGTCGGCGACTCGGTCGGCAGTCGGATCGTCGAGGATGGTTTTGTCGACGGGGGCTCGGCGCCCTGCGGCCCGACCCGAACGGTCCGCGAGACCGTCTGGGAGCGCCAGGAGATCACCTGCTACAAGACGATGTGCGAGCGCATCGTCGAGCCGAAGGAGATCGACTGCGTCCGCTACGAGACGGAGCGGTCGTTCAAGGAGGTCGAGTACACCGTCAGCAAGCCGGTGTGGGAGACCCGCTCGAAGATCGTCAACTACACCGTCAGCAAGCCGGTGTGGGAGACCGTCACCAAGGAGATCCCGTACACGGTCTGCAAGCCGGTGTACGAGACTCGTGAGCAAACCTACACCGTCTGCAAGCCGGTCTACGAGACGCTCACCAAGGAGATCCCGTACACGGTCTGCAAGCCGGTCTACGAGACGCTCACCAAGGAGATCCCGTACACGGTCTGCCGGCCGGTGTACGAGACTCGCGAGCAGACCTACACGATCTGCAAGCCGGTCTACGAAACTCTTGTTAAGGAGATTCCGTACACCGTCTGCAAGCCGGTGTATGAGACTCGCGAGCAGACCTACACGATCTGCAAGCCGGTCTACGAGACGCTCACCAAGGAGATCCCGTACACGGTCTGCCGGCCGGTGTACGAGACTCGCGAGCAGACCTACACGATCTGCAAGCCGGTCTATGAAACGATGACGAAGGAGATTCCGTACACCGTCTGCAAGCCCGTCTACGAGACCCGTGAACAGACCTACACGGTCTGCAAGCCGGTCTACGAAACGATGACGAAGGAGATTCCGTACACGGTCTGCCGGCCGGTGTACGAGACCCGTGAACAGGCCTATACGGTCTGCAAGCCGGTCTATGAAACTCTTGTTAAGGAGATCCCGTACACGGTCTGCAAGCCCGTCTACGAGACTCGCGAGCAGTGCTACACGGTCTGCAAGCCGGTCCGCGAGACGCTCACCAAGGAAATCCCCTACACGGTTTGCAAGCCGGTGTGGGAGACCCGTGAGCGTGACGTCTGCCGGACGGTCTGCAAGCCGGTCCACTTCACGAAGACGATCCAGATCTGCAGCGGTCGCTGGGAGACCGAGTGCTGCGAGGTGCCCGGCCCGGTGATCACCCGCTGCGTCCGTGAGCCCGGTTGCTGGGTGTGGGACGAGTGCCAGTGCAAGTGCGTTTACCACCCGGGCAAGATGACGAAGGTCGAGGAGCAGTGCCCGCCGCGGACGATCACGAAGAAGAAGTGGGTGCCGGAGACGATCGAGAAGGAGATCGCCTGTGTCCGCTACGAGCGGGAGACGATCGTCGACAAGCAGTGCTACAAGGTCTGCCGGATGGTGTCGGAGCAGCGGGTCAAGACCTGCAACTACACCGTTTGCCGGATGATCCCTGAGCAGCGTGTCCGGACGTACCAGGTTTGCCGGATGGTGCCGGAGCAGCGTGTTCGGACCTGCAACTACCAGGTCTGCCGGATGGTGCCTGAGCAGCGTGTCCGGACGTACCAGGTCTGCCGGATGGTGCCCGAGCAGCGGATCAAGACCTGCAACTACCAGGTCTGCCGGATGGTGCCTGAGCAGCGTGTCCGGACGTACCAGGTTTGCCGGATGGTTCCTGAACAGCGGGTCAAGACCTGCAGCTACCAGGTTTGCCGGATGGTTCCTGAGCAGCGTGTCCGGACGTACCAGGTTTGCCGGATGGTGCCTGAACAGCGGGTCAAGACCTGCAGCTACCAGGTTTGCCGGATGGTGCCGGAGCAGCGTGTCCGGACCTATCAGGTTTGCCGGATGGTGAGTGAGCAGCGCGTCAAAACCTGCAGCTACCAGGTTTGCCGGATGGTGAGTGAGCAACGTGTCCGGACCTACCAGGTTTGCCGGATGGTGCCGGAACAGCGGGTCAGGACCTGCAGCTACCAGGTCTGCCGGATGGTGAGTGAGCAGCGCGTGAAGACCTGCTGTTACAAGGTTTGCCGGATGGTGCCCGAGACACGGGTGCGGACGTATCAGGTCTGCCGGATGGTCCCTGAGCAGCGTGTCAAGAGCTGCTGCTACAAGGTCTGCCGGACGGTCACGGAGCAGTGCTCGAAGGAAGTGCAGTACAAGGTCTGCACGCTGGTCAAGGAGTGCCGCACCCGTCAGGTGCCGGTCTGCAAGACCTTCCCCGTGCACTACACCAAGTCGATTGATGTGGTCCGCTACGTGCCGACGCGGGTTCCCTACACGGTGACCCGCTGCGTGCCGACGACAATCTGCCGCGAGGTTCCGCTCTGCGAATGATCGAACGAAGCAAGTTCTGAATGCCTCGGGCCGGAGGGCCTTGGGGCGGGAGGAACGAGACGATTGGGAACGGGAGCGGCCCGGTCCGAAAGGATCGGGCCGCTTCTTTTTCTCTCCCGGCCGGGGACACTCGACAGGGTCGATCGACTTTCAGACGCGTTCGTCGCCAGATCCCCGTGTGCGCCGACGCGGCAGTGCCTGTCAAACACTCAGCACTCCCCAGCCGGGCTGCAGGTATGCTGCCTGCGAAAAGGAGATGCCACCGATGTCGAGCCTGTCCCAGCCGGTTACCGTTCCGTTTGCCGCCAGCGCGCCTGGTCGCGTGAACCTCATCGGCGAGCACACCGACTACAATAACGGCTTCGTACTGCCGATGGCGATCGAACGCCATGTGACGATCCATGTCCGCCCGCGGGGAGACAGGTTGGCCGTGCTGCGGACGCAACGCGACCGGCGACCGATGTCGCTCGACCTCACCGCGACTGTCGCGCCGGTGGCGCGGAGCTGGTCGAATTACGTCCGCGGGGTGATCGAGGGCTACCGGCGGATCGGGTTCGTGATCCCGGGATTCGATGCCGACATCAGCGCCACCCTCCCGGCCGGGGCCGGATTGAGCTCGAGTGCGG
This sequence comes from Planctomycetaceae bacterium, assembly GCA_009691925.1. Lineage (GTDB taxonomy): Bacteria > Planctomycetota > Planctomycetia > Pirellulales > UBA1268 > QWOP01. Next base: position 2,794 of record SIAG01000083.1, on the reverse strand, counting down.
CGCTCGAGGTGGCGATGGCGACCGTCGTGGAGACGCTCTGTGGCCAGAGCCTAACCCGGCTGGAGAAAGCGCTCCTCTGCCAGCAAGCCGAGCACGAGTTCGCCGGTGTTCCCTGCGGCATCATGGACCAGTTCGCCGTCTGCTGCGGGGAGGCTGGCCACGCCCTCCAGCTCGACTGCCGATCGCGCGAGGTGGTGGCAGTGCCGATCGACGCCGCCGTCCGCGTCCTCGTCTTCGACAGCGGCGTGAAGCACTCCCTCGCCGATGGGGAATACGCCAACCGCCGGGCCGAGTGCGCTTCCGCTGCCCAAGGGCTCGGAGTCGGGTCGCTCCGCGACGTGACGGCAGCCGATGTCGAGGCCGCTGCAGGGCGGCTCCCCGCCACGGAGTTTGCCCGGGCGAGGCATGTCGTCGGCGAGATCGCGCGAGTGCCGGCGTTCGTCGGGGCGCTCAGTGATCGCGATTGGGACAGGGCCGGCCAACTGATGGGGGAGAGCCACCGGTCGCTCTCGGCCGATTACGCCGTCTCCTGTCCGGAGCTCGACCGGATCGTGGAGCTCTCGGCGGGCGTCCCCGGGATCATCGGCTGCCGGATGACGGGGGGGGGCTTCGGCGGCTGCGCTGTGGCGCTGGTGGAAGCGGACGGGGCCGAGGCGACGGGGCGCGGTCTCCAAGACGCCTACCGCGACGCCACCGGCATCGACGCCGCCTGGTTTCTTACCGCCGCGGCCTCCGGGCCGACAGTCGTGGTGGAGTGAGTGGGGAAAGCCGATCGGCCCGGCAGGAAGATTCCCCCTCCTGCGGAGTGTACCGAACGGGGCCCCGATAAACCCGACGGCGTCGCCAGCCTGAGAATGGTTTCTTGGGCGTGGCTGGCGAGTATCCTTTGAGAATCCTGGAGAGGAGGCTCCTGCCCTCCTCGGGAAACGCAGGCTGGCGGAGTGATCCCCGGCATGGAATCTCGACGCGCGGAGAAGGGTGATATGGGAATGACGGGATTTCCGACGAAGAGAATCAATCACGGCGCCCGGCTGGGGACGCTCGGTGGATGGGCTGCCGCAGTGCTCCTGTCGGCCGGCTGCGGTGGGACTGCTCCCCCGCCGGTGGCCAGGCCGGCAGTCCCAGCGGCCATCGAATCCCGCCCGGTGTCGATCGCGCCGGAGGCCCGCGAGGTGATCGACCGGATGGCGACGTTTCTCGGCGCCACGAAGAGCTTCTCACTGCGGCAGGTGAGCACCACGACGGTCTCCGACGAGGCGGCTAAAAAATTTGCCGGCGAGATGGAGCATGTGGTGCGTGTGGAGCGCCCGAATCGGCTAGCCGTGGTCCTCACCGGCGACCAGCCGGGAAGCGGCACGGTGATCAGCGACGGCCAATCGCTCGTCATCCACCAGAAACACAAGGACGCCGACCGCTACGAGTCGTCGCCGGCTCCCGCGACCCTGCCGGAAGTCGTCGACAACCCGCACCTCCGGACGATGCTCGGGGTCGGCGGTGCCGACGTTGTCACGAAGGCTCTGCTGGCCGAGGATCCGGCCGCGGCCTTGCTCGAGGGGGTGCAGGAGCTTTCAGTCGCCGGGCCCGAGGAGATCGATGGCAGCGTGTGCACGCACCTTGTCGCCCGTTCGGAGTCGGGGAATTGGGATTTGTGGGTGGCGACGGGCGACGAGCCGGTGCCGGTGAAATTCGTGCCGACCATCGGCCAGCTCTTCGTCGGCGGCCGAAACGTCGATCTTTCGTCGACGGTGATCTTCGACCAGTGGCGGTTTGATCCGGACTTCGAGCCTGCGGACTTCGCCTTTGTGCCGGGGGAGGGATGCGAGAGGGTCGACTCGCTCTCCGACTTCGCCAACCAGGCCCAGCGCGAGCGCCTCGCCGCCCGTCCGGCACTCCACTCGACCGTCGGCTTTCCCATCACGCCGCGCACGCTGGTCGGGACGGACGGCTCCCGTTTCGATGCCTCCATGCAGAAAGACAAGATCGTCGTGCTCGACTTCTGGGCCTCCTGGTGCGGTCCTTGCCGGGCGTCGCTCCCGGTCGTCGCCCGGGTTTGCAAGGAATATGCCGACAAGGGGATCGTGTTCCGCGCGGTCAACCTCAAGGAGGATGCGGAGACGATCCGCGCGTTTCTCCAGGAGGAGCCGATCGATGCCCCGGTCGTCATGGACACCGACGGCGCCGCTGCGCTGGCCTATCGGGTCGAGGCGATCCCCCACACGGTGATCATCGGGCGGGACGGCAGCGTCGAGGCGGTGCATGTCGGGTCGAGTGAGGGGATGGAGGCGAAACTGCGCAAGCAGCTCGACGCGCTCCTGGAGGGGAAGTCGCTGGCGCCGAAGGGGGGCAACTCGCCCCGGGCCGAACCGATCTGAGCGCGTCAGAGAGACGGACGGCGCGGGGATCATCCCCCCGCTACCAGTGCGTCAATCGGCGCGCTCGAGTCGGAAGATCCCGGTGTCCTTCTTCGAGGTGTAGCGGGCCTCGAACCGGCAGGCGGTGGCGTCGGCCCGGTAGCAGAAGGTCCCGAACAGTCGGCCGAGCCAGGAAGTCCCCGCCAGCGTGACCCTGTCCCCCGCATCCTCGACGACGCGGAGCGTGACGGAGTACTTAAAGGGAAGAAGCTTGAAGAACCGCCCGGAGAAATCGACGGTCCACCGGTCTTCTCCGCAGGGGCGGAACGTGGCCCGCAGGGGGCCGGCGTGACCGGTCGACGTGCTTTCCCAACTCCCCGTCCAAGACCCCGTCAGATCGACCGCGGCGGCCGGTGCAGTCACGGCCAGGAGGATCGACAGGG
>SIAG01000082.1 GCA_009691925.1 Planctomycetaceae bacterium | reverse complement strand
CTCAGCTCCGGCTGGGACGGCAACGCTGCGGTGTGGCAGAACCTGAAGATCAAGATGCTGATCTGCCCGTCGTCGTCGCTCCCCAACAACGGTCCTTGGAACAACTTCACCGGCAATTACTACGGCATCGCCGGCGCGGTTCCGATGCAGTTCGGGCCGATGCCGACCGGGTCGTTCCAGTCCACGGCAGGTATGGCGTTCAACGACGACGGCGCTTGGGGGATCACCTCCGGTCGCGGCTTGATCCCGAATTATGGAAACGGCACGGCGGGCGTTGCCGCCGACGCCGTCGGGCCGCAGATTCTCGGGCTCAACATGTCGCGGTGCACCGACGGGTTGTCGAAGACCCTCCTGGTTGGCGAAATGAGCGGGCTGGTGTACGGCGCGGCCGGTGTCGAAGGCCAAGATCGCCGGCCGGGCCGCAACTGGGGCTGGCACATGGGCGGCCTCTCCGGCTGGCGGGACTGGGGGCCGCACACCAACAACGTCACCCTGCGGTACACTCCAAACGCGAAGGTTCTGGGGCAGCCCGGTGTGCGGGATTGGGGCGCTTGGGCTGATGCGTCGCCGGCCAATGCGCCGCTCACGTCGGCCCACAACGGTAGTGTCATAACGCTGCGTGCTGACGGGTCTGTTCAGCCCATGAGCGACACCATCGATCTGCAGGTCATGACCCTGCTTGCGGTCCGCGACGATGGTCAGGCGACCTCCGACGAGTGACCGCCTGCCGGGTGTTCGCCTCGGAGTGAACTGTCATAACTGCGGCACGGCCGCCCTCCCGCATCACGTGATCGGGAGGGCGGCCCCCGTCATTGGGAGTGGTCGTTGTCGGAGGCTTCGGTTGGGACCGCGGCGGGGCGCGACCAGTTCCACGCACGCGGCTGCCGCGTTGCCGGGGCAGATGCCCACCGCCAGCTCAAGGGAAAGCGGATTCGTTTTTTTTAGACAAGATTTCAACGGGAGAAACAAATCATGGGTCGAGCAGTTCTGCAATTCGCACTGATGACGTTCGCTGTGCTCTCTCTGACAGGGTGTGGTGGTGAAAAGCCCCCGACGGCCGAGACGCAGCAAAAGCGGCTCGAAAGCGCGGAAGATTCGATGAAGAAGGGGATGGAATCGATGAAGGGGATGAAGGGCATCAAGGGCGGCCCGCAACGCTGATTCCCCCCGGAACTCCCGGCGGCAACCAACCGGTTCGCCGGGGGGCCGGATTTGTCATCAGCAGCCAACACATTCAATTTCGAGGTCAAAACACGGCCCCTCGGGGCTCTGGTCAGCGAGCCAGCTAGCGTTCACTTGCTGCCGAAGGGATCGTTGTCGTCGACAGGCTTCGCCGGAGCCTCTTCGGTCTCCCCGGCCGGCAGCGCGGCTTCCTCCTCGTCGCCGGGGCGGAGGGCAGACAGCGCTTCGAGGATGATGTCGTCGGTCCGCTTCTCATCGAGCTCCAAGCCGTACTTCCGATAGAGCTCGGCGTAGGCCTGACTGGCGGCCTTGTCATCCCCGGAGAGCAGGGCGGCCACACCCCCCTTGCCATCCTCCGTGAGGACCGCGTCGGCGAGTGTCACCAGCCGCCACGCCGTGCGGCGAAGCGATTGATCGGGGACGAGTTGCGTCACGGCCACGCCCCCGCCTCCCATGCCTGGCATCGACATCCCGCCGGGAGGCATTCCTGGCATGCCCGGGCGCCCAGGCATCATGGATCCGCCACCGCCTGCCCCGCCCCCACCCATCTGCTGCTCATAGCGGCGGTCCCGCAGGATTCCCTCGTCGACCTCGAGGACAGCCACCGCCAGTTCCGTGACGCCGTTGGTCGTTTCCACCGCCTGGATTTCCGACTTCGAGGTGACCGTCGCGCCGAGGGCGGAGGCGGCACGGACGCGGACATCGAGCGACCGACTTTTGTCGTTCATCACCCCGGCCAGCGTCGCCGTCAACTCCTTCGGGGACGACTTCACGACCGCAGTGAGAATCGAGAGCGCCCGCGACGCGAGCCAGTCGGAGACGAGCGGCTGATCGGCCGAGGGCTGCTCCGCGACAATTCCCAGGATCGCCGGTCGGGCCCCCTTTGCAAAATCGGTCAGCCGGTCGCCCCCCGTGCGCCTGGCGACGTCGGCGTGGCGGACGAGACCGGCCATCGCGGCCACGCGCACACTCGGGTCGATCGTGGCGTCGCCGGCCACGGCCGCAAGCTGGGTGACAGCGGCCGGCCAGACGGTTCCATCCTTGTTGTCTTTGGCTCGCAGTTCGCCCACGAGGAGCATCGCGTTGACGCGGGCAGCGGTCGAGGCCGCAGGATTCCTCGCGATGGCGACGGCGGCGTCGGCGACCGCCTTGGAGGCGTCGTCAAAGGCCCGATCGTCGGTGATCCCGACGACGAGGATCTCGCGCATCTTCCGTCGCACCCGATCGATGATCAGGCGATTGGCCTCGTTGGCCAGCTGGGGCATCGCTTTTTTTGCCACGAAATCGCGGGCAGCAGCCTCAAAGCCACCCCCCGTCTTGAGAGGCTCACGGTAGCCCTTCTCGGCATCCTGTTCGATCTTTGTCCAGGCGGCATTCCGCCCCGCATCGCCGGCCGGCTTCGTCCCCTCGTCGGCTCCATCCTGGGCCGTCTCGTCCCCCGGCTCCTGGGCCGGGAGTGGCCACGCCGTCACGGCGACTAGGCCGGTCACCCAGACGACCGCGGTCCACTGCGGGCCACCGGCACGGGCGAACAAGCGCGAGGGGCGGAACATAGCAATTTTCCTCGGAAGGCTCTCAGCAAAGACAGACTCATACCTCGACCGATCAACACCCCCCGCCGGCGATCAACCGCCCGGCGTCTGCGCCCCAGCCGGCCGTCCGCTCTGGGGCGTGCTCCCACGCATCCCGGGGGGCATCGATCCGCGAGCGCCACCCGAAGGTCCGCCCGGGGGAGTCCCGGCACCGCCCCCTGGCGGGGCGCCAAACAGGCCGCCACCAGCCCCCCCACCGGGGAAGAGCGACGAACCGCCCCCCTCGCCATCCTTGTCCTTCCCCTTCTTCCCGTCGTCGGCCGCCGGCAGCGTCTGGGCGTAGCGCTCATAATCACGCTGCGAATCGGCCGCCGAGGCGACGGAAAAACTGCCGTCCTCGCGGAGGAAGAGGAGCTCGAGCGGCTCCGAAGGGCCGGTCGCGGCTCCCTTCTTATCGCCATCCTCCGCCCGGCCGCGGGCATCGACGAGGAGGCTGTTGGTCGTCACGCTCTCGGCGGTCTTCGCGTCTGGGCCCTTCGCCAGCTTCTTGTCGAAGTTGGCAAAAGCCCCCAATTCCGTCGTCAGGCTCTTGAGCCAGTAGTTGCCCGTTTCCGGATTCTCAGCGAGCACGAGAACCTCGTAGCCGGTCTTCGATTTCCGCGATTCACCCCTACGGAGCGCGCGGACGAGGAGCCCCGTCTTGTCGGGCACATGGGCTAGCGGGCTCGGCTCAGACTTCTTCGCAGCGAGGATCGGCTTGTCAGCGAGATCGGCCTGGGAGAGGTACTGCGCCGGCAGCCCGTAATTCGGATTCCGAACCGAGACCTGCACCCGGTAGCGGTAGGTCTTGCCCGGCTCCACGGTCGTATCGACAAAGCGGAACATCCGGTATTCGGGGAGCTGCAGCTCCATTCCCATGCCGCCGTCGGCACCGGCCATCATGCTCCCCATGCCGCCGCCCATCATGCCCCCCGGCCCCATGCCTGGGGGCATCATCCCGCCAGGGCCGCCCATCCGCGACGACATCCCCGACGACATCCGCATCCCGGCGCCCCCCATCGGAGAGCCTTCCGAATCGCCGCCGCCAGCGCCGCGGCCCATCGATACGCCCGGGGGCATCATGCTCCGGCCTGCCCCTCCCGGGGGCATCATGCTCCGTCCCATGCCAGCCCCCATACCAGCCCCTGCGCCCGTCGGCCCCCCGGCACCCGCCGGGCCACCGAGGATGCTCGTCTTGGAGGCCTTCTCCTGCTCCTCGAGGGCACGGGCATCCCACTTCTCCTGCTCGATCTGCCGCTTCCGCATCTGTTCGACGACCCACGGATGGAGCGATTCGGTGCCCCACGGATCGCCAGCCAGACGGGGAAGCGGGAACACGTAGGGCACGACTTCCATCGCCGTCTCATCGCGCGGCATGATCTGCGAAGGGTCGAGTTGGAGGTCGGGAGGGGCGATCTCCGGCTGGAGGCCGCTCCAGTCCTCAGCCGACTTCGCCACGGCTTTGAGGTCGAGTCGCTTCCAGGTCAACTCGGCATTGGCGGGCGTGGCCGCGGGGACTTCGGCCCGCTCGACGATGTAGTCGCTCCAGATCGGGATGTCGGCCTGGGTCTGGAGGCCACTGGAGGCGAAGGCCCGCATGAAGGCCTCCTGCTGGGCCTTGGCCGGCACCAGCGCCGTAACCAGGCAGTAGGGGATGATCTTCCCTGGCATCACCGGCGAGAGCAGCGGCAGCATCGAGCCGCCATCACCTCCTCCCATCATCGGACCGCCCGGCCCCATCGGCCCCATCGGCCCCATCCCGCCCATCTGGAACTTACTCTTCCCCTTTGTCGGGCCGCCCGGGGGAGCCCCCCCAGCCACGTCGGCTGGGTCGGCGCCCTTGCCCCACTTTTGCTTCTTTTTGTTTTTGTCCTTGTCGTTTTCCTTCGACATCTCCGGCTGCTGCATCATCATCCCCTGATTGGGATCCTGGGGAACGGCGATCACCGCCCAGCTTGGCCGGACCCGGAGATCGACCACCGGGAGCACTTCCGGAGCCGACCGCTTTGCCTTTTCGTCGGAGATCGGCGCGTTGAAGATCCGCGGCGCCGCCGGCGCGGCGACGACGTTCTCGCGCCACGGCTCGACCTGCTTGGCGAGGCTCGGCCGCTTCGTCGTCTCTGCTGGGGGGCCCTTGGAGTCGCCGATGTGCTTCATTGTCCGCCCGGCCATCTCGACGATCACCGGGGGAAGCTGGTCGCGCTTCGGTTGCTTGGTCCGCACGGCGTCGATGCCGCCCCAAACGAGGGTGCAGGCCAGCGCCCCAAATAGCCCCACGACGAGTTTCTCGCCGTGATTCAGAAAGAAGTCGACGATCGACTCCTTGCTCAAGTTGATGCTCGGCTTTTTCATGGCATCATCCTCTTCGGTCGGTCGGGGTGGGGTCGTGGTGGCTGGAGGAACAGGTCAATCGGAGCGGAAAGATCAACTTCGAGCCGGGCTTCAATTCGGGCTGAATCGCCCGGACGCAAACAGGAATTGTCGGGCTGTGGATCCGGCGATGCGCATCAAACAGCAGGCTCGGCTGGAGGTGGCTGATCGGCAGGGGGCGGGGCGTCCCCTGGCGGCGGAGCTGCCCCGTCGGCTGGGGGCACTCCAGCCGGCGGCGCATCGGCAGCGGGGGGCGCTTCATTCCCACCCTCGGCCGGCGCCGGGTCGGCCGGGGCATCACCCGCCGCGGCCGGACCAGCGTCCGCCGGCTCGACAGCGGCCGGTTCGGCCTCTTGGGCGGGGGGCGTGTCGGCAGCGGGCAGCGGATCGGCGGCATCCCCCCCGGCATCCCCGCCGCCTTCGGCAGCCAGCCCCAGTGCCTCGGGATTGGGTGGTGTCGCGAGGGCGATCGTGCCGCGGAGCTCGAGCACGATGTCGTGGGGGCGGACCATCGAGCCGGCACCGGCCATCCCCACCATCGGGCCGTCTTCGCTCCCGCTCTGCTGACCTGGGCGGGGCATCATCATGCCGCGATTGGGAGGGCCCCCCATCCCGCCCCCCGGCGGTCCACCTCCCCCCGGTGGGCCCATCATGCTTCCCATCCCCATGCCAGGAACCCCAGCCGCGGCGGCAGAGGGATTGAGACGAATCTGCCGGATGTCGATCGGCACCGTCGACGTGGCCAGTTGGAGGAGGAAGGCGTCGAGCTTGCGCTGATCGATCGTCACCCGGATCGTGAACGGCATCAGATGGGTCATGAGGGCCGACGGCGAAGTCGCCACCTCCTCCCCCTTGAGCGGCTTGCCATCGGCATCGACGTAGATCCATGTCAGGAAGGCCTCGTCGGAGGTGCCAGGCCCCTTGGCGGCAGCGGTGCCAGCACCTTCGGAGTCGCCCCCCATCGGCGGCATCATCGACATGCCCCGCGTCATCCCCGATTGCCCTTCCTTCGGCAGGAAGCGCGGATGCTGCGGCTTGATCTGCCCGCCGCCGCCGGCCGCGCCGGCGGAGTCGCTGTCGCCACCTCCCATCGGCATCATCATGCTCCGCCCCATTCCCATGCCCGTCGCACCGGCCCCCTCCGCGCCTGGCTCGTGCATCCGCCCAGCGGTGGAGAAAGCGGGTTCGTCCTCGCAGGCAGGGTAGCCGACGGCGAGTTGCTCAACATGCGGGATCGCCGCGTCGTAGGTCCCTCCGGCCCCCTGATTCATGACGGCGATCTGATCACACAGCAGCCCATAGACACGCAGCTCCTCCTGCGCCAAAAAGATCTGCTTCGTCTTCGGCGGCTTGTCCCAGTGGAAGGAATCGTAGAGCCGCTGCTGATCGACTGGATTCCACTCCACGAGGGCCGTGGAGCGACGGCTTGGCATCCCGGGGGCTCCCCCACCCGACGGGCCCCTCCGATTCATCATCATCGCCATCCCGCCCGGGGGGCCGCTGGGCTGGCCTTCACCCGCCCCTTCGGCGACCTGCGCGTCGGGATCGCTCATCGCGACATCGGCGCCCATCCGCTTGGGGAGCTGCTTCACGAGGTCTCGGACGGTCGACTGATAGCGCTCGAGGAGTTGCCGCTGGAGCTCCCTCCCGGGGCGGAGATTGGAGAGCCGCTGGAGGAAGTCGGCGCCGAGCTCGGCGGGCCACACCTGAAGCTCCGCCTGGCTGTCCCAGAAGCGCTGCCACTCGGCGAGCGTCTCGCGCTTCACGCGCGCGGTGCGTTTGTCGATGTCGTTGGTCCAGCTGTCGTTGGGATGGGGGGATTTCCCTTCGATCTGCTTGAGCGCCGAGATCTTGCCGTCGATCTCGGTCCGCTTCGAGGCGATCTCCGCCGACAGTTTGTTGTTGGCCATGAATAGCGTCGGCAGGATGAGTGCCGGCACCAACGGCGCCAGGAGCCAGAAGTGGTACTTCGCGACGAAGTCCCAATACGGGCGGACAGAATCCGGGATCATGGCCATGGCTTTTCCCCCTCCGCTCGCGTGAGTCGTGATCAATCCGACGGAAACTCTTCCCGACATCAATTCCCGGTCGTGCCATCCCCCTCGGCAGCCAGCTTGGGCATCCCCGCAACAACCGGCTGCCAGGTGAAATGGAGCACGAAGTCGTAGCGCCGCAGCGGCGTTCCCTCCTCAGCCCCACCCATGCCCCCCGAGCCCATGCCCCCCGAGCCCATGCCCCCCGGGCCCATGCCCCCCGGGCCCATCATGCCAGGCTGCATCATCCCCGGGCCCATCCCCGGCAACCCCTTTCCGGGGCCCATCGAAGGCTTTCCCGTCGGTCCCCCGGGAGGGAATCCGGCGCCGGCAGCCCCGCCGCCCGCCGGGGTGTCAGCCGCCCCTCCGGCACCGGGGAGCGTCAGCCCGACGACCCGTTCGATCGAGATCGGCGACGACGACACGATGACGGGATACCCGATCCCGAGCTCTGCCGGCGGGACGAGTTTCCCTGCCAGCGGCCCGGCCGTGACCGGCACATCATCGAGCCGGCCGAGCAGGCCGTTGGCCAGCGTCTCGCGGACAAACTGGATTCCCACCAGCGGCTTGGATCGATCCTCGTTGTGGTAGTGGTGGCCCTTGATCTGCACGACCCACCCCGGCCCCTTCGGCCCGGCGTCCGTGGCGGCCGACCACTTCGCCCCTGGCGGCGCTGCCGCCGCGTCCCCCTCCGCGGCCGGCTTCCCTTCCTCGTCCTCGTCGACCTCCTCCGCCGGGAAAGTCTCCAGCCACTGCGGCTTCACCTTCTCGAACCAGACGGCGAGATCGGGATACCATTGACAGTCAAACCCATCGACATGGATCTCGTTGCGATCTGCCGGATTGGGGATCGGCTTCCCCGGATCGTCCTGGGGGAGGAGCGTTTCCACCGCCCGCAGCATGTCGATCGACTGAAACCGTCGATCGGCCAGACGGATGAGGTATTGCTGCTGGGTAACCGCCGTCGCCTGCTTCTGCTTCGATTCCTCCACCGCGGAGAGCGCCGACGACGAGCGGCTCTTCGCCGAATCAGCCTGCTGGAAGGCTCCGGCGTAGCTCTTTGGGGAGTAGCCACTCCAGGCGTAGAACGTCCCCAGAAAGCTCAACGCCGAAGCCCCGAGGAGGCCGATCATCGCCCCCACGGCCCACGGCTTCTTCAACTCGATGAGCCGCTCGCGGACGATCTCCCCGGGGAGGAGATTCGTGTTGATCGCCGCCGTCTGCACCCCCTGGAGGGCAAGGCCGTAGGCGGTGCCGAAAGCGAGTCGGTTGTCCTTGAAAGTCGGGGCCGACGTCACGCTCGCTCCGTCGAGGCCGCGGTACGTGTCGAACCGATGGACCTCGACATTCAGCTGCTTGCCGACGAAGTCGGCGAGCCCCTTGAGCTTCGAGGCATTGCCGAGGAGGAGGATCTTGCCGATCCGTGCCGATCGATCGGCGCCGCTAAAGTAGTTGAGCGAGCGCTGGAGCTCCGAGGCAAACTCGTTGAACACCGGCTTCATCGCGTTGAAGACGTCCTTGGCGTTGTCCGCCCGGGCCGCGTTCCGCTTCAACTGCTCCGCCTTGGCAAAGGTGAGCTTGAGCCCCTGCACGAGGGCCTTGGTGAAGTTGTTGCCGCCGATCGGCATGCTCCGCTGCCAGATCCGCAGCCCGTTGGTGATGACGAGATCGGTGGCGTCGACGCCCATCGAGACGAGGACTACCGAGGGGGGCGGCTCGAGCGGGTCGATCGTCGTCGGATCGGGCATCTGGTCGAAGACCAGCATGTTCAGCAGCGCCATCGGCGAGAGCTGAAGGATGTCGACCTCGATCCCGGCTTCCGTGAGCGGCACCAGCGCCTTGGCGACCTGCTCCTTCTTCATCGCGAACAGCGCCACCTCGGCGTCGAGGACGAAGCCCCCCTCTTCGAGCCCGCCGACGAGCCGCTGCCAGTCCCATTCCACCTGCTCGAGCGGGAAGGGGATCTGCTGCCGGGCCTCGTAGCGGACGATGTCGGGGATCTTCTTCGCCTCGATCGGCGGCAGCTTGATGAACTTGGAGAGACCCGACTGCCCGGGGACGGAGACCACGACGCGGTCCCCTTGGAGCTTGTTGCGGCCGACAAACTCCTGGAGCGCGGCGCGCACCAATTCCACCGGATCGGCCTCCGGCTGGGAGACGATCATCGGGTATTCGACGTAGTCGAAGGCGTCGGCGATGATCTTGCCCGGTTCAGCCGAATCCCGGCAGCGAATGGCCTTGAGGGCGCATTTGCCGATGTCGATGCCCCAGACGTACGGACTGCGGGCCATGGCCTGTTCCAAACGAGAGGAGGGGGAGAAGAGGGGCGGACTCGCGGCAAGCACTCCGCCAGCTTCACTTTACGAACGATTCCAGCAGGGTGTCAAACCGACCGTCACCTCTCCGGGGCTGAACACGACTCCGATCCGCCGACGGGCCACCACCGCTGAAAAAGGTGGCGGCCGGCAGTACACTCTCGAGCCATGACACCGCGCCGGACCATCGTTTTCTTCCCCTGCCACTCGCTCGACGATTTTCCCACCTGGCTGGGAGACTCCGAGGCCGACGAATTGCTGGCGGCATGGACCGCGGCCTGGCACCCCCGTTTGATCGCCGCGGCCGGGCGGATGCCGGCGTGGGCGAGCGTCGAGGTGCCCCCAGGGAATGACGCGGAGGTGCTGGGGATCGTTACAGCCTCCTGCGACGATCGGCTTATCGGGCGGCTCGACCCGGCCTCGACGCCCGGCAGCCGTTGGGTGCGCCGGGCCGGCGACCGGGCCACGACCGTTGGTCAGGCTCTCGCCGCGCTCGGCCTCGCTGCCGATCCCGAGCCGTTCCCAGCCAGCGCCGAGCCGCCGGCTGCGGCGACCGGCGATGCCGCGCCGGCTGACGCCACCTCGCCGCCCCCACCCCGGCAGGCCGGCGTCGACGACTTCCACGCCTTCGGCCTAGCCTGGCTCCTCTCGGAATTGCTCGCCCGGCGGATGCGTTCGACGACCGGGCTCGGCTCCACGGCGGCGTTCACTGGCGGGCCGAGCGATGAGCCAGCGACCGGCTTCGAGGAGCGCCTCGTTGCCGGCGCTCGGGCCTGGGAAGCGGGAGACGCAACGACGGCGGGGGAGGCGCTTGCCGAATGCTTCGGGCATCTCGAGGCGGCCCGGGCCCGCTACTACCCGGTGGATGTCTGGCTGATCGACCTCGTCCTCCTCGCGGAGACGACCCTCGGGGCCCGGCTGGCCGCCGAGCTCGATGCCCCGGTGCCGCTGGCCATCGTCGCCACCGGTCGGCTCATCGAGAACCTTGCCCGCACCGATCCGGCGTTGACCGTCCGGCTGCGGCAGGCCTGCGACACCGGGCGGGTCAGCCCGGCTGGCGGCCGCTATGACGAGGAACCGCTCGACGGCCTGTTCCCCGAGACGATCCGCGAGTCGTTCCTCCAGGGACATCGGGCCTGGAAGCTGGCGGTCGGGCGAGTTCCGGCCACGTTCGCCCAGTTCGGCGGCGGCTGGTCGGCGATCCTCCCCCAGATCCTCACCCACTTCGACTATGCCGGCGTGATCTGGAATCTCTTCGACGGCACTCCCCTCCCCGATCCGGGGCTCGGTCGGATCCGTTGGGAAGGGACCGGGAGCGGATGCCTGGAGGGGATCACCCGCCCCCCCCTCGATGCCCGCCGGGCGGCGACGGTCCTCAACCTCGCCGATCGGATCGGCGACGCGCTCGACAACGAGCACACCGCGATCATCCAGTTCGCCCACTACGCCGGGATGGCGAGCCCGTGGTTTGAAGACCTCCGCCGGATCGGTTCCTGGACGACCGCCCTGGGAACGTTCGTCACCCCCGACGAACACTTCCGCCGCACCCCCGGCTCCGGCAAGCTCGTCACCTGGGAGCCCGACACCTATCCCGTCTCCCGACCGCCGGCGGACCACAGCGCAAGGGCCGTTGCCGCGACCGAAGCGGCCCCCCCCGCCGACCCGATCGCCCCGCGCGTCGCCGCGGTCCGCAGTGAAGCGCAGCGGATCGTCGCCGGCCGGAAGGTGCTCGCCGGATTGCCGGTGACCGCGGTGGCGGCTGCCGGGACCGGTGGAAAGAGGGTCATCCGCCCGGCCGGTGCCCCCAGCCCTGCTCCCCCCCCGACCCCGGCGGCGGCTGCCGGTGCGAAAAAGAAGCCCTCCGGCGGACTGCTCGGCGGCCTCACGCGCGGTCTGTTCGGCGGCGGCGGGGAAGACCGGCTCGTCCTCGAGCACGATCGCCTCCGGCTCCGCGTCCATCCGCAGACCGGCGGGCTGCTGTCGGTCCGGCACCCGGAGGACCGCGGCAACCGACTCTCGCAGCATCTCGCGATGCGGACCACGCGCCCGCCGCCGGCGGTCGGCTCCGCCTGGGAAGACCCGCAGGAGCGCGCCGAGTATGCCATCGCCATCGCGGACAGCGTGACGCGGACGGGGGAGCGGACGATCGAGAGCCGCGGCCATTGCAGCGATCCGAAGGGGCACAAGCGCTTCACCTTCACGCAGCGTGTCGAGCTCCTCGACGGCCTCCCCCTGGCCCGCCTCGACGTCGAGATCGCCATCGCCGCCCCCAGTGCCAGCGCGATCCTCGAGCATTACGCTGCCTGCCGCTTCGCCTGGAACGAAAACGACGACCTCGATGTCGTCCGCAGTCTCCACGGGCAGGGGGTGGTTTCTGAACGGACGCTGATCACGGCCCCTCACTTCCTCGCCCTCCGCCCCGTCCACGGCGGTGGCGTGGCCGACGTCAACATCCTCACCGGTGGTCTCCCCTGGCATCTCCGGGCGAGCCCGCACATCCTCGACACGCTCCTTCTGGCCGGTGACGCCACGGCGGGGAAGTTCACGCTCGCCGTCGGGCTGGGGCTCGACCGACCTTGGAACACCGCCCTCGATCTGCTCGCCACCGGGAATCCCCCCGCGCCACCACTGCCCGCCATCCCCGCCACCGCCGCCGGGAATGTCCGCATCACCTGGCAGGGGCCGGTGCT
>SIAG01000081.1 GCA_009691925.1 Planctomycetaceae bacterium | reverse complement strand
GGACAACCTCGCCCACGCCATCCGAAAGCGTCTGGAAGGGCGGGAGTGTTACGTCATCACCAGCGACCAGCGGGTGAAGGTCGATGCCACCGGGCTCTACACCTATCCCGATGTCGTCGTCTTCTGTGAGCCGCCGGTGTTCGAGGATGCCGTCCACCACACGCTCGTCAACCCCCGACTGATCGTCGAGGTGCTGTCCGACTCGACCGAGAAATACGATCGCGGAGCGAAGTTCGGCCACTATCGCCGCCTCGACAGCGTTCAGGAGTATCTCGTGGTCTCCCAGGACCGGATTTCCGCGGAGCTGTTCTCGCGGCAACCGGCCAGCGGGGCTGCCGCGGGCACCCATTCTTGGCTGCTCCGCGCTGTCAGCGACCCCGCCGGCACGATTGGGTTCGATTCCCTCGGCATCGCGGTAACGCTCGCGGAAATCTATGCCGGCGTGCCGCTGCCAGGGCCCAGCGACGCTGGACGCGAACGGCGGCCTTGAACCCCGCTGGGGCACAACAGCGCACCATACGGCCGGGGTCGCGGTGGTTTCGATCGCAGCGCCGCCGCAATCTCCGCACCCGAGTGCGTCGCGCGAGTCACCGCTCGGGCGGTAGTCCTTCGGTCACCATTCGCCGCAGATCCTTGTAGTCGGTCTTCCCCGTCCCCAGGACGGGGATGGTCGCGAGCTGACGAACCTCGTCGAGGCGCATCACGCCTCGCAAGCCATCTTCGAAGAGGATCTGGCTCGCCTCCCGGAGCGTGAGGGGAAAGGTCGTGAACAGCGCGATCTGCCGCCCCCCCGGCGTCTCGATCCCCTCCACCGCCACCTTCGGGCCGGTCTCATCGGCGGGGTAGCGCTTCGAGAATGGCTCCTCGAGCGCCGGCAATGAGATCATCTCCCCACCCGCCTTGAGAAACCGCTTCAGCCGTCCCTTGAAGGTGAGCCAGTTGTCGGCGTCGGCGACAACGAGGTCGCCGGTCCGGTACCACTGCTTCCCCTCCAACTCCACAAACGGCGAGGGGCCGTCGTGGTTGAGATAGCCGGAGAAGATCGACGGCCCCGATGCCAGGAGCATTCCCGTCTCACCCGCCGCCACCGGCTCTCCGGTATCGACATCGACGATGCGGATGGCGACATTCCGCACCGGCCGACCGATGCAGCCACGGCGCCGATCGCCGAGCCGGTTGGCCGCCACCACCGGCGAGCATTCGGTGATCCCGTAGCCCTCGAGGATCACGGCGTTCGGGGCGATGCGTGCGGTCTGATCGAAGACCGCGTCGGGGCACTTCTCGGCACCGGCCATGATCCGCTGCAGGCTTTCGAGATCCCCCTCCCGGCTGACGGCGAGGATGTAGGAGAGGAACGTCGGCGTCGTGAACAGGAGCGTCGGCTTGTAGGCCCGGATCGCCTCCACGAGGCCGCGGGCGTCGGTCGGGTCGGCATGGCGGATGCTGCGGATCCCGGTGAGATGCGGGAGGAGGATGTTGCCGGTCAGCCCGAAGCTATGGAACGGCGGGAGAAAACCGAGGAGCGAATCGCCCGCCGTCGCCGACATGATCTCGAGCGCGTCGGCGATGTTCGTGATCAGGTTTCTGTGCGTGAGGGGGACCGTCTTCGGAGCGCTTTCCGAACCGGACGTGAACAGAAACACCGCCGGCTCGTCGGGGGACTGTTTCGGCAGCGAGCGGAGGATGCCGCCGGGATTGAGGATCGTGCTGAGGAAGGTGGCAAGCTGCTCCCACCTCCCCATGCTTCCCCGGATCGTCTCGAGGAATTCGTAGTCGGCTCCCGGTGCCTCGATGCCGAGACGATCGACGAGCTTTTTCGCGGTGACGATTCGTTTCGTGTCCGTCACCTTGACGCCGTGGACGAGGTTCGCCGGGCCGGTCGTCCAGTTCATCATCACCGGCGTTTTCCCCGCCATGTGGAGCGCGAAGAAGACGATGTCAGCCGCGACGCTCGCCGGCAGCATCACGCCGACATGCTTCTCTGGCCAGGCGGCAAAACGTCGGGACATGAGGATCGCTGCCACGAGCAACCGCCGCGAGGGGAGCATCCCGGACATCCGGTCGACCACCGCGGCCTCCGTCGGCGCAACCAGCGCCCGGCGCACGAAGGCCTCGGCGACGGTGCCGGCAAGGACGGCCGGGGGAGCGGAGGACCGTGGCGGCGTGAACCACATCGCCGGAACCGGGATCGGCTCCTGTTTGCCGTCGCTGGCAAGCTTGCCATCAGCGAGGGCCCACAATTCGCCGAGCGTGTTCACGACGGAAGGATTGTGGAAGCCGAACCGCTGCTCGATCTTGAGCGTAGCATCCATCCGGTCGAGGCTGTCCATCCCGAGGGCTTCGAGCGTCGTGTCGAATGTCAACTCGCTCGCTTCGAGTTCGCGGCCGAGCTGACCTTGGACGACGTCGTTGACGAGCCGGATCGTCTTCGGGTCGATGGCGCTGGGGTCGATGGCTGGGAGCGAGGCCGCGGCGGCATAGTCCCCTTCGGCGGGGCCGAAGCAGTGGCTGTACCGCACGAAGCGCGGCTGCTGGGCGCCATCGGCGTTGTACCAGCCTTCGAGAAAGCCGTTCGTCTGCTCACGGGTGGCCTTGGGGAGCGTGCCCCGGGGGAGAACCTCGGCGTGGATCGTCACCTTCCGCCGCGGCAGGAAGACCAGCAGCGCCGCAAGCACCCAGCCGAGATTGCGGAGGGCCGTCGATACGAGGTTCGGCGGCGCCCCGGTGGCCGCGCAACTGAAACTGCTCCCCCACAGGCCGCGCGTCCTCACAAGGACGACGTTGAGCTCGGGGCAGCGGGCCAAGATCTCGTGGACGGCACGGGCCGACCCCACCACCTCGGCGTTGCCGCGCTGCAGGCGCCCGGACGGGTAGATAAGGAAGTTGTTTCCCTGGCGGATGCTGTCGACGACGGCCTCGATCATCCCGAGCGTCTTGGCCTGGGCGTCGCGGCTCTGGGCAGAGAGATCGGGCACTTCGAAGGCGTCGACCATCGCCATCAATGGCCGCAGGGGGAGGAGCCGGTAGGTGCCACTGAAGACCAGCGGCCGCAGCGATCTCCTGAGACGGAGATGGGAGAGGACCAGCGGCGGATCGACATAGGCGGGATGGTTGGGGAGGATGAGCGTCGGGCCGTCGAGAGCCCCGAGTGCCTCGGCCCCCTCCACAGTGACCCGGTAGCGGAGCCTGAGCAGGATCGCCGTGATCGTCAAGAAGAGCCTGTTGAGCATGAGTTTCACTGGTGACTTCCACCTCCCTTCGATAATTCCCGGGGCGACTTCCGCCGCGGGCTGTCACGCGGCTGCCCTGCCCGCCCCGTCACGTCCCCCCACGGTACCGCTCTGGTAGGATCTTCCGCCATGGTTGTTTCCGTCAAACAGCTCGAAAAACGGTACGGCCCTCATCGGGCCCTCGGGGGAGTGAGCCTCGACGTCGAGCCGGCCACGCTGTTCGGCCTCCTCGGCCAAAACGGCGCGGGGAAAACGACGCTCATCAAGATCCTCCTCGGCCTCGTTGTCCCGACGGCCGGAGAGGCTGCCCTCCTCGGCCAGCCAGTCGGCACCTTCTCCGCCCGCCGCGAGGTCGGCTATCTGCCCGAGGACCACCGCCTCCCCGAGTACCACACGAGCACGAGCCTCCTCGACCTCTACGGCGCGCTCCAGGGGATCCCCCGCCGCCAGCGCCGTCGCCGCGCCGCCGAGCTCCTCGATCTCCTCGGCCTCGCCGGCCGGGAAAAGCTCCGCATCCGCGGCTACTCCAAGGGGATGAAGCAACGGCTGGGGCTGGCCCAGGCCCTCCTCCACAGTCCCCGGGTCCTGTTCCTCGACGAGCCGACCGACGGCGTCGATCCGGTGGGGCGGAAGGAGATCCGTGATCTCCTCCTCGAGGAACGCCGCCGCGGCGTGACGGTGTTCATCAACAGCCATCTCCTCGGCGAAGTCGAGCAGCTCTGCGACCGGGTGGCGATCCTGCGCAAGGGGGAACTGATGGTCACCGGCACCGTCGCCGATCTGACGCGGCAGAAGGCGAGCTGGCTGGTCGCCTTCGATCGCGGGGTGCCGGTGTCGTTTCGCTTCCCCGGCGCGACGATCGAGACCGTCGAGGGGGGAAGCCGACTCCGGGTCAGCCTCGCCCCAATCGAAGGCCCAGGCGCCGAGGGAGCGGAGGCGATCGACACCTTTCTGGCCGCGGCCAGCGCCGCGGGGCTGCGGCTGCGGCACCTCGAACGGGAACGGGCGACGCTCGAGGATCTCTATCTCGCCATCGCCAGCGGCGGAGAAACACCGTGAAAGATCCCGATCACTTTTCCCGTGAGGACGCTGCCGCGGCCGAACGCGTCACGGTGCGGCCGTGGGTGCCGCGGACGTTCGCTGCCATCCTCCGGGATACGTGGCGCGAGTTCCTCGACGCCAAGGTTCTCTATCTCCTGCTGTTGGCGATCGCGCTCCTCTTCGGCGCGGCGCTGACCGGGCGGATCGAGCCGCAGCCTGGGGGCCGGCAGTATCTCGACATCGCCGCCCGGGCGATGGCCGCCGATCTCGACGGCATCGACATCGCCACGCAATCGATGGGGGATGTCGCTGGCCGGCTCAACGGCTCGGTGTATGCGATCAGCGCCGCCGAGCCACTCGCAGCCGATCTCCCTGCAGGCCACTGGAAAGCGACGCTGACGCGGACGTTCGTCCCGCTGGTCGGGGCGCCGGAATCGGGGGAGGAGATCACGGCCCGGTTCGGGAGGATCGCCGACGGCCAGCTGTGGACGATCACGGAAATCCTTGAGACCGGCACGGATTGGGCCCGGAAAATCGGTTCGCAGACGTGGGAGATGACCGTCGCCCCGGGGCGGGATCTGCGGCTCCTCTGGCCCCACCGCTTCACCCTCTTCGGCGACAGCGTCGAGCTGGCCGGCACGAAGGGAGCGCCGCTGGGGCTCGAGGTTCTGATCCTCCAAAAGCTCCTTGCCACGGGCCTGGGGGGCACGATCCTCCTCCTGGTCAGCGTGGCGGTGACGGCCGCCTTCGTGCCGAACATGGTCCGAAAGGGGACCCTCGAGCTCCTCCTTGTCCGTCCGATCCCCCGCTGGCAACTGCTCGTCTTTAAGTATGTCGGGGCCCTGCTCCTCGTCGCCGGCCTCCTCGGCATCCTCGTCCTCGCCGTTTGGCTGATCACTGGGATCCTCGCCGACGTCTGGTCGCCGGGGGTTCTCCTGGCGCTCCCGAGCCTGCTCGTCTTCTTCGCGCTCCTCCTCTCGGTGAGCGTTCTGACGGGGATCATCACCCGGAGCGTGATCTCGGCGATGCTCGTCACCGTCGCCTACTGGGCGATCCTGTTCATCGCCGGCCAGATGAACAACGTCGCCGTCGAGAGCCGGATCCGCGAGGCGAACGTCGGCAAGATGCGGCCTACGAGCATCGCCGAGGCGATCCGCGGGCGCCAGCCGCGCCGCGAGGATGGGCTCCAGCCGGGCCGCAGGCCCTTTTACCAGACGACCATCGGCCGGATCACCGAGGGGGTCTACGCCGTCCTCCCCCACACCGAGGATCTCGACAATCTCGTCGACCGCCAACTGATGCGCGATTTCGCCGTTGCCGGGCCGTTCCGGGCGCTCATGGAGAGCGCCTCGTTCTCCTGGGAGAAGGGGCTCGGGCTGACGTTCCTCCACACCTTCGCCTACCTCGCCATCGCCTGCACGATCTTTTCCCGCCGCGATCCTTGAGCCACTGGTGCCCCGTCGCCGTCGGGCCACCACCGATCGGGGCCTGGGCCGGGCTGCCACCGACCGACGCCTTCGCCCGGGCGGCGACCCTCGCCGCGTTCACCGCCGTCGTCAACCTCGTCGGCCTCCCGGCGGCAAGCATCCCGGCCGGGATCTCCCCACACGGCCTACCGATCGGCGTGCAACTCATCGGCGGCATGTTCCGCGAGTCGGACGTGCTCTCGGTCTCGTGGGATCTCGAGGAGGCGATGGCCTGGCGACAGCTCGCCCCAGGTTGAGTCGCGTTGGCCCCTGATTGAGGCACAGATCTTCCTGCTGTGGCCGGATTCCCCGTCAGCGGGTATTTTAATTCTCTTCTTTAAGCTTCTCTCGGGGAACCTGCCTGGAATCGTCCCGCGGGGGATCGTCAGTGCAGGCACGAGGGCTGGCTCCAACGAACACGCGAGGGATCACGTGGCAGGATGCAGGCGGATGGTGGCGGCAGGGATGCCGGCGACGGTGTCGGGCACCTCGGGCCGGAGGCCGGGAGCCGACAGGCCCGCGAACCGATCGGTCGGGCGTCTGGCATGGAACCAGGCCGCAAGCTTGGTAGCGCTGGCGAGTTTCTCGTGGGCCGCGTGGTTGGCCATCTCCACGGCTGACGCGGCCGGTTTTCCCCCCAGCGAGCAAGTTCTGCCGGCAACGACCCGGGCCTGGGCCAGTGCCCCCGACGCCGCAGCCCTCCGCGAACGCTTCGACCGCTCCGCCCTGGGGAGGCTGTTCGACGAGCCGGCGATGCAGAAGTTTTACGACGCCCTCGACGAACAGCGTTCGAGTATCGCTGGCGATCGGATGGGTTTCGGGATCACACCGCAGGAGCTCTCACGCGTCAGTGGCGGCGAATCGGCGGTGGCGGCGGTCGAGCAGGCCGACGGAACCCTCGCCGGGCTGCTGTTGGTTGACACCACCGGCCATGACGACGACGTTCCCGCGACCCTCGAAACGGTCTTCAAGCGACTCACCGACCGAGGGGCGAAGAAGCTCGCCGCCCCCGAAGGGATCTCGGCCTTCGAACTGCCGCCGCTCCCGCCGCGTGAAGGTCAGCCGCCGGCCATGGAGCCGGCCCCCCCGCGCCGGCTCGCCTATGCGTCAAAGCCGGGAGCGATCGTCGCCGGCACCAGCGCCGAGGCAGTCGTCGCCCTCCTTCCCGCGCTCGCCAGGGGGCGTCAGGACTCGCTGGGATCACTCGAACCGTTCCGCGAAGTGCTGCGGAAATGCGCTGAAACGGTTCCGGAAGGCGCGGCGACGGGACGCTGGTTCATCGATCCGCTCGCCCTCGCCCAGGCCCGGCAGAAGAGCCGCCCCGCGCCGAAGAAGGCCTCGAAGCGGAAGCCGACAGACTACGTCGAGATGGCCCGCCGCAACGGCTTCGATTGCATTAAGGGAGCCGGGGGGATCGTGTTTTATGGCGTGGGAGACGTCGACCTCCGCCACAATACGCTCATCTATGCTCCGCCGACGGTGGCCGGCGGAAAGGAACGCTACGAAAAGGCGGCCCAGATCCTCGAGTTCCCCAATGCGTCATCGCTCACCCCAGCGCCGTGGGTGCCGGGGGATGCCGCCAGCTGGCTCGGCCTCCACTGGGATCTCCCCAAGGTCTTCCGGGCGCTCGAGCCGCTCGTCGACGACGTCATCGGTGAACCGGGGGTGTTCGACGACGTGATTTCGAGCCTGAAAGAAGATCCCGATGGCCCGCAGATCGACGTCGAAAACGACCTGATCCGCCATCTTGGCAGCGCCGTGATGATCACCGGTGACCATGTCCTTCCCTTCGGCCCCGACTGCGAGCGGATGCTGATCGCGATCACCGCCGACGATCCGGAGACGGTTGCCGCGACGATTGCCCGGAGCATGTCGACCGAAGCGAAGACCCGGAAGATCGATTTCGGCGGCCACGTGATCTGGGAGACGGTTCCCGACGAGCCCGGCAAGGCCATCCGCGGGGCGACGCGCGTCCGGGCCCGCGAAGACCAGGATGACGACCGGCCCCGCGGGGCCCTTGGGGGAGATCCTGATGCGGCCGCCTTCCCCAATGCCGCCGTGGCGGTCGCCCACGGCCAGATTCTGATTGCCTCTCATCTCGACTTCCTCCAGAAGGTCCTCGAAGGGAAGGCGCCGCCGTTTGCCCAGGAAGCCGACTACAACGAGGCCGTCGAGCAGCTCAAGGGGCTGCTGCCTGGGGATGTCGCCTTGCGCACGTTCGCACGAACCGAGCAAATGGTGCGACCGACCTACGAGCTCCTGCGGACCGGCTTGGGACCCGAGAACAAAAGCCTCGCCGGCCGGCTCGCCAACGCCCTTCTGATCGCCCGCGACGAGCCGGGGGCGGGCCTGGCGGGAAAGAAGTCGAAGGAACCGCGGAAGCCACGCCTCGACGGAACGACGCTGCCGGAGTTTGACGTCATCCGCCGCTACTTCGGTACGGCGGGGATGACGATGCAAACTGTGCCGGAGGGATGGATGTTCGTCGGGGCCTCGCTCTGGAAGGGGGCGGGAAACCCCGCTGCCACCGCAGAGCCTGCTGTCGAGCCTGCTGTCGAGCCTGCTGTCGAGCCTGCTGTCGAGCCTGCTGTCGAGCCTGCTGTCGAGCCTGCTGTCGAGCCTGCTGTCGAGGCCCCCCCGGAGCCAGTCGACGCCGGGGCCGAGTGAGGTAGGAACGGGCCGAGGGCGTGTGAGCTGCGCCCGCCGGTGAACAGGAGCGATTGAAGCGCGGAATAACCGACATGCCCCCCGCGACGGCCGCCACCGCCGACATTATCGTCCTCGGAACCGGCGGGATGGGAACTGCGGCCTGTGCGCATCTGGCCGCGCGGGGCGCGACGGTGATCGGGCTCGACCGATTCCCCCTCGCCCATGATCGGGGCAGCTCCCACGGCCAAACACGGCTCATCCGCCAAGCCTACTTCGAGCATCCCGACTACGTGCCCTTGCTCCTCGAGGCCTATCGGCTGTGGCGCGGGCTCGAGGAGGCGACGGGAACGAGGCTCCTGGTCCAGTCGGGGCTGCTGCTGGCCGGCCCCGAAAACGGCGAGGCGGTCGCCGGCGCCCTCCACGCCGCCGCCATCCATCGCCTTCCGGTTGAGCGGCTCGCGGCCCGTGAGGCCAAGCAACGCTGGCCGGCCTTCGCGCTCGACGACAATTTTCTCGCCGTCTGGGAGCCGGCGGCCGGCTATCTCCTTGTCGAGGCCTGTATTCAGGCCCACGCCGAGGTCGGCAAGCGTCACGGGGCCCGCTTCGAGGAGGGCGTCGCCATCCACCGCTGGCATGCCGGGGCCAGGGGCGTAGCGGTCGACACCGACCAGGGGACGTTTCACGCCGATCGCCTCGTGATCACGCCGGGAGCCTGGGCGGCCGAGCTCCTCGAGCTCCCGTCGGTGCCGCTTGTGGTGCTCAAGAAAACGCTCTGCTGGTATCGCCCCCCGGCGGAGCATCGCGCCACGTTCGCGGCCTGGCATGAGCCGGGGACCGGCCTCCCCTGCTTCGCGTTCGACACCCCCGCTGGCTTTTATTACGGCTTTCCGGCGCTCGATGACCGCGGCGTGAAGATCGCCGAGCACACCGGCGGCACCCCCGTCGCCGATCCGCTGGCGCTCGACCGCTCGCTCGACCGGGCCGAGGCAGCACGCGTGGCCGCGGTGGCGCGGGCCCGACTGCCGGCCCTCGGCAGCGACCTCGTCCACCATGCCGCCTGCCTCTACACGATGACCCCCGACGCCCACTTCCTCATCGGTCTCCATCCGCAGCACTCCCGCGTGGCGATCGCGGCCGGGTTTTCGGGGCATGGATTTAAGTTCGCGAGCGTCGTCGGCTCGATCCTGGCCGACCTCGCCCTCGATGGCTCGACGTCGCAGCCGATTGGTTTCCTCGCCCCGAGCCGATTCGCCGGGTAGCGGGCGCTCGCGGCCCACGGCCCGGAAAAGCGTATTATCGCGGCGATCCCCTCCCCTTCCGCCGGAGACGCTCCCATGCCATGCCTGCGTGCCGTCTGCTTCGTGCTCTTCGCCTCGCTGCTCCTCTCCGGCTCCGCCGCCGCCCAGCTCCCCCGCACCCACGAGATCGGCGTCGACGACTATTTCACCCTCGGTACCGTCTCAGCGCTTGCGGTGTCGCCGGACGGCGCGAGCGTCGCCTACATCGAGCAGCGTTGGGAAGGGGCGGACGACACGCGGAATGCCGATCTGTGGATCGTCGACGTGGCCACGAAGGCCCGGCAGAGGCTGACGTTTGACCGGGCCGAGGAGGCTGCCCCGCAGTGGAGCCCCGACAGCCGGTTTCTTTACTTCACGGCCAACGTCCGCCGCCCCGGTGACGATGCCCCGCCCCACGATGGCAAGACGCAGGTGTGGCGGATCGCAGCGGATGGCTCGGGGCTGATGGCGGTGACGCGCGTCAAGGAAGGGATTGGTCGCGCTGAGCTCTCCGCCGATGGCCGGGCCCTCTACTACACCGTCGTCGCCGAGGGGACCGACGACGAGTGGAAGGATCTGCGGACCCGCCACAAAGAAATTGAATACGGCCATGGCGTGACGAAGTTCACGCAGGTGTGGCGCCTCGATCTGGAGAGCTGGAGAGCGGAGAAGCTCGTCGACGAGAAACGCGTCGTAACGGCGCTGCGCGTCGCGCCCGACCAAGCGCGGATCGCGATGGTGACGACCCCCGACGACGAGCTCCTCCACCTCGAGGGCTGGTCGCGGATCGACGTCTGGCATGCGGCCACACGCACAATCGAGGTGGTGACGGCGGCCGGCTGGCGCGACGGCCATCCCTCTCCGTTCGGTTGGATCGAGAGCCCCTGCTGGTCGGCCGACGGCAGGCTCGCCTTCGCGGTCGAGTTTGACGGCCACCCCTGCCGGATCTACGCCTGCCAGTGGAGCGGCGCGCAGGGGAGCGTGTGGGAGCTGCGCCGCCCCGCCGGGGTGAGCGTGCTCGGGGCAACGCTCGCCTGGCGCGGTGCCGACGAGCTGTGCTTCATCGGCGAACAGCGCGCCCGAGCCCGCGTCCATACAATCGCCGGCCTCCGTGACGGCCGCCAGGGGGCCGACCACCCCCTCACCCCCGGCGACCACGCCGTCGCAGCCTTCTCGATTGCCGCCGATGGTCAGCTCGGCATCATCGATGCCACGCTCACCGATCCCCCCGATCTCTATCTCGTGGGGGGCGACGGAGCGAAGAATCGGCTCACGAAGCTCAATCCCCAGGTCGATGGCTGGAAGCTCCCGACAATTTCGCTCGTGCAATGGCGCGCTCCCGACGGCCGTGAGGTCGAAGGGGTGCTCGAGCTTCCCCCCGACGCCAAGCCAGGGGAGCGGTTGCCGCTGGTGGTGGAGATCCATGGCGGGCCGACCGGCTCGTCGCTCCTCCAATTCCAGTTCTGGATCTACGGCCGCGTCCTCCTCCCCGCCAAGGGCTACGCGCTGCTCTCGCCGAACTACCGCGGCTCGACCGGCTATGGCGACGATTTCCTCGAGGAGCTCGTCGGCCGCGAAAACGACATCGAGGTCGCCGACATCCTCGCCGGGGTCGACGCGATGGTCGCTTCCGGCATCGCCGATCCCGACCGGATCGGCGTAATGGGGTGGAGCAACGGCGGCTATCTCACCAACTGCCTCGTAGCGGCGAGCGACCGCTTCAAGGCCGCCAGCAGTGGCGCTGGCGTCGTCGATCAGGTGATCCAGTGGGGCACCGAGGACACCCCCGGCCACGTCGTCAACTTCATGGGGGGCAAGCTCCCGTGGGCCGAGCCCGACGCCTACCGGGCCGCCTCGCCGATGTATGCGCTCGACCGGGTAAAGACCCCGACGCTCTTCCATGTCGGTGAGCTCGACGCCCGCGTCCCGGCGGCCCATGCCCGGGCGATGTACCGGGCCCTCAAGACCTATCTCAACGTTCCCACGGAGCTGGTCGTCTATCCCGGCGCCGGCCACGGGCTTGTCAAGCAAAACCACCGCCGCGCGAAGATGGAATGGGATCTCGCCTGGTTCGAGCGCCATCTCCTCGGCAAGCCGGCCGTGCCTCCCGCGACGCCCGTCCCTCCCGCCACTCCGCCGGCGAAATGATGCTCATGCGTCGCGACGAGCGCGAGCACGGGGCAGACAATCGAGGCGAACGCGCACGCCGATTTCTTGACGCCTTCCGAGCGATGGCATATCCTGCCTTGAGTTGGGGGGCAGGCACGCTTCGTGCGTCTGATCTGCGCTCCACCATGCTTGTTTCAGCCGTTACACCTCGTCAGGGAGTGATCCATGTCGCAACAACGTCGATTCGGGCAAGGGGGGGGGGAATAGGGGGCTTCGCCGAAAACTCAGCCACCGGCGCGATGCCTGCTCCGTCGAATCCCTCGAATCCCGTCGGTTTCTCACCGCCAGCCCCGGGGCTTCCGACGCCCTGCTTCTCTGGCAGAGCCTCGCTCCGCCGGGCC
>SIAG01000080.1 GCA_009691925.1 Planctomycetaceae bacterium | reverse complement strand
GAGGTCTTTCGGGCCCGATACCGGGGTCATGAGCCACCGCCACCGGCCAATTGGCTCCCCGAACACCCCTTCGACAACGGGGAACTGGCTGTCCGTGACGAGCTGCTCCTTCCCAGGCCGCTCACCCGCGCGGGGGTGTCGGAGGAACTTGCCGATGCCTACGCCTGCGTCGAGTCGCTCGATGCCGAGGTGGGGAGGATCGTGGAGACACTCCGGGCGCGGGGCCGGCTTGAAGACACGCTCATCCTCTTCGTGAGCGATCAAGGCTTGGCCCTCGGCAGCCACGGCCTCCTCGGCAAGCAGAATCTCTACGAGCACTCGATGCGCGCTGCGGCGATCCTGGCCGGTCCCGGGGTGCCGGCGGGGCGGCGCGAGGGAGCGCTGTGCCATCTCCAGGATCTCGTCGCCACCGTCGGAGGCCTTGCCGGCGTGCCGAGCCCGGCGGGAAGCGAGGCGGTGAGTCTCGTGCCGGTGCTCCGCGGGGAGCGGGCGGCGATCCGCGACGATCTCCTCCTCGTCTACCGCCAATTCCAGCGCGCCTTGGTCACCCCCGAATGGAAGCTGATCCGCTATCCGGAGATCGGACGCGAGCAACTTTTCGACCTGCGGAACGATCCCGAGGAGATCCGCGATCTCTCCGCGGAGGCCGACCACGCGCCGCGACTGGCGGGGCTCCGGACCCGGATGGTGGAGCGGATGCATCAGGCCGGCGATCCGCTCGCTCCCTCCGACCCCCCGCGTCCGGCGACGGTCCGCCCGCCCCGCCCTCCGAACATTGTCTTCTTCCTCGCCGACGATCTCGGCACGGGGGATGTGGCGGCCCTGGGGTCGGCGCATGCCCTGACGCCGAATATCGACAAGTTGTTTTCGCGCGGCACGAGGCTCACCCGGCACTGGGCCGGCAGCGCCGTCTGTGCCCCCAGCCGCTGCGTGCTCATGACAGGGCTCCATCCCGGTCATGCCCCGATCCGCAGCAACAGCGAGGTGCAACCGGAGGGGCAGCGACCGATGCCGGCGGGGACCGTCACCCTGCCGAGGATCCTCCACGCTGCCGGCTACGCCACCGGTGGCTTCGGGAAGTGGGGGCTCGGGCCGCCGGGGAGCGCGTCCGATCCCCTCGCCGCGGGCTTCGATCGCTTCTTCGGCTACAACTGCCAGCGCCACGCGCACTCGTTCTATCCCACCTATCTGTGGGACAATTCCACGAAGGTGCCGCTCGACAATCCGCCCGTCCCAGTGACGGCGACGCTTCCTGCCGAGCCCGCCCCGAGTGCCGCCGACTTCGCCCGCTTCCGCGGCACGACGTACTCCGCCGACCGGATCGGAGACGAGGCTGTGCATTTCCTCCGCACCCATGCCGACGGGCCGTTTTTCCTCTACTTGCCGACGACGCTTCCCCATGTCGCCCTCCAGGTGCCTGCCGACGAGCCATCGCTCGAACGCCATCGGCGCTTCTTCGGCGCCGAGACTCCCTATCTCGGAGGGAAGGGCTACGTCCCCTCCGCCGAGCCGGCAGCCACGCTCGCCGCGATGGTGACGCGGATGGACCGGGAGGTGGGGAGGATCGTTGCGACGCTCGACGAGCTCGGGCTCACCGACGACACGATCTTCGTCTTCTCGAGTGACAACGGCGCTACCTTCCCCGGCGCCGGCGGGGTCGTCACCGATCAAATGAAGAGCAACGGGCCCTTGCGCGACTGGAAAGGCTCGCCCCACGAAGGGGGCCTGCGCGTGCCGGCGGTCGTCGTCTGGCCGGGAAGGATCGCGGCCGGCGCCTCGATCGACACCCCGACCGGCTGCGAGGACTGGCTGCCCACGCTCCTCGATCTTGCCCTGCCGGGATCGCCGCGCCCCGCGGCGCTCGATGGCGAGAGCCTCGCAGCCGCGCTCCTCGGCCGGCAGTCCCCGCCCACCACGCGGACGCTCTACCGCGAGCTCACGGAGCGACTCTGGCAGACGGCGCTTGAGGTCTCCCCCGACGGGTGTTGGAAGGTGGTGCGCCGCGGCCTCGGCAGGGAGATGCCCGACCGGGCAGCGCCGGTGGAGCTGTTTGATCTCGTCGCCGATCCGGCCGAGGCCCACGATGTCGCCGCGGAGCGTCCCGATGTCGTGGCCCGGATGGAACGGCTCCTCGACCGGGAGCATCGCCCCGATCCGGCCTGGCCCCTCTCCTTCGCCGACGCCGCCACGGCACGGGCCCGTGCCGCCGACGGCGCGCAGGCGCTGAAGCCCTGAGCCCGGCGGCGGGTATACTCGCGAGGTCGCCGGCAGTCCGCCGCGGCATCCTTGGGGGTGGGACGTGGCAGACAACTCAGAACCAGGGAGCCGGGGCCGAGGGCGGGCGGCAAGGATCGGCTTTGGCCTGTTTTGGGTCTACGTGATTCTCTATTTCGGCTTCATCGCCCTCGTCCTCTTCCGCCCCGACATCCTCTCCAGCCGGCCGTTGGGCGGGGTGAATCTCGCCATCGCCTCCGGGCTCGGGCTGATTGCCGCGGCGCTCCTCCTGTCGGTGGTCTACATGGTGGCAGCCCGAGTGGTCGAATCCCCGGGGGGCGGGCGACGCTGAACCCGGCGCCTCCGTCTTTCTGCCGACCGCCCGTTCCCGAGACCCCCGATGCTCTACGAATCATCCCCTGTCGCCATCGCGATCTTCGCCAGTTTCGTCCTCGCTGTCATCGGCCTGTCGTTCTGGCTGGGGCGGAAGGGGCAGTCTGCGAAGGGTTACTATGCCGCTCACGGGGAGATCCATTGGTTCATCAACGGGATCGCCTTCGCCGGCGATTACCTTTCGGCGGCGAGCTTCCTCGGCATCTGCGGGATGATCGCCTTCCACGGCTTCGACGGCTTTCTCTACTCGATCGGGTTCCTGGCCGGCTGGATCGTCGCCCTGTTTGTGATCGCCGAGCCGATCAAATCGCTGGGGAAGTTCACCTTCGCCGACGCCCTCGACGCGAAATACAACAGTCGTGGCATCAAGCTGTCGGTGGCGATCTCGACGCTCGTTGTGAGCATCTTCTATTTGATCCCGCAGATGGTGGGCGCCGGGGATCTGATCATGCCGCTCCTTGGGCTCCCCCATGCGGTCGGGGTGATCCTCGTCGGGGTGGCCGTGACGCTCATCGTCGTCACCGCGGGGATGGTGTCGACGACGTGGGTGCAGTTCATCAAGGGATCGCTCCTGGTTTTTTTTTGCGGTGTCCTGACGTCGATGATCCTCAGTCGCGGATTGACGGTGAACACGGGGAGCCTCGAGCCGCAGACACGCACCGTCACACCGGACGGCCGTGTTCTCGTCGATGGGGAGCCGCAGACCCGCGACCACGATCTCCGCCCGGTCGGCACGCTCGTCGCCCTCCCAGCGCGCTACGGCGACGCGACCACGACCGGACCCCTCGGGCCGCTTCAATACCTCTCCGTCCTCGAGGATTCCCGGATCGTCACCTGGAGCGGGAAGAAGTCGACCGACGCCTCCGGCACGCACACCGTCTTTACGCCGACGGAGAAGGCGGGCGCCGATCTCCTCAAGCCGGGGGGCTACTTCAAGGGCCTCACCACCGGCAAGCTCGCCGGCAAACTCGCCGACAAGCTCGACTTCGCGAGCCTCATGCTCGCGCTCTTTTGTGGCACCGCGTCGCTTCCCCACATTCTCATCCGCTACTACACCGTCAAGGATGCCGCCGCTGCCCGGAAGAGCACCGTGGTGGGGATCGCGGCAATCGGCGCCTTCTACGTCCTCACGCTGTTCCTCGGCCTGGGGGCCATGACCAGCGGCGCTCTCGACCCGACGAGCACGAACATGGCAGCGCCGCTGCTGGCAAAGAGTTTTAGCAACACGCTCTTCGCCGTGATCTCGGCGATCGCTTTCACGACCGTGCTGGGCACCGTCAGTGGGTTGATCATGGCCGGCAGCGGGGCGGTGGCCCACGACCTTGTCGAGAACGTCCTCGGCATCCCGATGAACGATGACGAGAAGGTCCGCTGCGGGAAGATCGCCGCGGTCGGCCTGGGGATCGTGGCGATGGCGCTGGGGATCCTGTTCCGCAATTTTAATGTCAGCTTCCTCGTCGGCTGGGCGTTCAACATCGCCGCCTCGGCAAACCTCCCGGCGCTCGTCATGCTCCTCTTCTGGCCGCGGACGACGAAGGAGGGGATCATCGCCGCGGTGACGGTGGGGATGGTCGCGAGTCTGGGGTGGATCCTCCTCTCCGCCGACACCTTCGAGAAGGTCTATGGGATGTCACGTGACGCCTCGCCGGTCCCCTTCAGCCAGCCCGGGCTCGTGACGATCCCGCTGGGCTTCATCGTCCTCATCGTCGTGTCGCTGCTAACGAAGGCCCAGCCGCAGGGGAAGCCGGCATGAGTGCAGGCCCGGTGATCTGCTGCCGCGAGGACCACCTCGGGGCGATCCGCGCGATCTACAACGACGCGATCCTGCACACGACGGCGCTCTACGAATACCAACCGCGAAGTGTCGAGACGGTCTGGGCCTGGTGGCAGGCCAAGCAGCAGGCAGGCTCTCCCGTCCTCGGCGTCGAACGGGCCGACGGCACGCTTGCCGGCTTCGCCAGCTGGGGCCCTTTCCGGCCGTTCCCGGCCTTCAAGTATTCGGTCGAGCATTCGGTCTACGTCGCCGCCGACAGCCGGGGGGAAGGGATCGGACGGCGTCTCCTCGAGGCGATCGTCGCCGAAGCTCTCCGCCACGACGTCCACCTCCTGGTGGGGGCGATCGATGCCACGAATGCCGCGAGCCTCGCGCTCCACCGGGCGCTCGGATTCGAGCATGCCGGCACAATCCGCGCCGCTGGCTTCAAGTTCGGCCGCTGGCTCGACCTCGAGTTCTGGCAGCGTTTGCTCCCGACACCGGCCCGGCCGGTCGATGGCTGAGGAAGGTGTGGTAGATTGCCAGGGTAGATCCTTTCCGGCACGTCACCGATGCCCCCACGCGTCTCCATCCTCATTCCCTGCTACAACGCGTCCGCCACGGTGGGGCGGGCGGTCGACTCGGCCCTCGCGCAGACCTTCCGCGACATCGAGGTGATCGTCGCCGATGACGGCTCCGCCGATTCGAGCCTCGAGGTGCTGAAGCGCTACCGTGGCAACGCCAGGATTTCTGTGCACGCCGAGCCCCACCGCGGGGGGAACGGGACCCGCAACCGGCTCCTCGAATTGGCCCAGGGGGAATATGTCCAGTTCCTTGATGCCGACGACGAGCTTGCCCCGAAGAAACTCGAGACTTGCCTTGCCGCCTTCACCGAGGATGTCGACGTCGTCTTCACCGATCGGGAGTTCCACGGCGGTGATGCGGGTCAGGTCGGGCGTTATCCGGAGCCGACGGGGGATGTCGTCGAGTATTTCATCAGCAATTCGGTCGTGACGATGGTTCCGGTGAGCCGTCTGGCCGACGTCAGGGCCGTGGGGGGATTCGATGCCTCGCTCCCCTGCTGCCAGGAGTACGATCTCCATCTTCGCCTGGCGCTCCACCGCTGGCGGAAGATCCGCCACCTGCCCATTCCCCTCTGCACGTACTACGTCACGCCGGGGAGCATCTCCTCCAATCAGGGACGTCTGTTCGCCACCCGGGCTGCCGTCCTCCGCCGGTTTGCAGAGGAGGAGCTCGGAGTCGAGGGGTTGACCCGCGGGCGGAGGGATGCGATCGCGACGGAGATCATGGTGTGCTCCAGAATCCTTCTTCGTGGCGGTCGTGACGATGACGCAGTCGGCGCCTATGCGTTTGCACGAAGCCTCTCGCCTGCGACCCCCTATCCGGCGAAATGGCCGCTTCGTCTGGCTGTGAAGCTTGTGGGACCGGTGCGGGCGGAACGGGCCCGCATCTGGCTGACACGCCGATTGGGACGCGGTTGATCGATCCGCTGGATTGACGTGAGGAAGTGGTGAGCAACGACATCTTGTGGATCAAAGCCCGCATGCCGGGGGTGGTGCTGGATGGGAGCAGCTTCGTCTCGACGGGGCTCATTTCCTGCCTTCAGAACGACCACGCCATCGACCTCCTCTGCCTCCGGTTGACGTCCCGGGAGGAGGCGCAGGCCGCCGAGCCCTCCTGTCCGTTCCGCAACGTGTTCGTCGCCGACACCGACAACGCCGGCGGACTCGCGCGGCGGATCGGGTACCGGCTCGGCTACTCGCTGCGCAGCGAGCTCACCTCGACCCCGCGGTCGGTGTTCTACGAATCGGGCCGCCGGGCTCGGGCCCTGCTCGAGCGCGTCCTGGCCGAGCGGCGGTACCGGCGGATCATCGCCGAGTATTACACCGTCGCTCCGCTCATTGCGGGGCTCGAGTCACAGACGAGCCTCGTGCTCCACGATGCCGATCACCTCTCCATCGATCTTGAGGCCAGCCAGGAGCCCTCGCTCCCCCGGCGGGCATGGCTCCACCACCGCGCCGCCCAGATGCGGGCCTTCGTGGAGCGGGTCGGTCCGCGGTTTGCTTCCGTGCTGACGCTGACGCCCTTCGACCGGCAGGCCTACGAGGCGCTCGGGATCGTGAGGATCAAGAGCTTCGACGTACCGCTTCCCGATCTGCCGGCGCAGCTCCCCACGCTTGAGGGTGAATCGATCGCCTTCCTCGGTTCGGTCGATTACGCCCCGAACCGCGACGCCTTGGCCTGGTTTCTTGCCGACGTGTTCCCGGCGGTGCTGAAGCGCTATCCGGCTGCCCGCGTGCAGGCGTTCGGCGGGGGGAATCGGGGGGGCTTGAGCAGCCCGAATGTCGACTGGATGGGGCGCTTCCCCCAGGGGGAGTACGCTCGTGCTCTCGGCGGCGCGGCGCTGGGAATCGCACCGATCCGCCTCGGTACCGGGGTGAAGGTGAAGGTGCTTGACATGATGTGGCATGGCCTCCCGGTCGTCTCCACGACGCTCGCGAGCCGGGGCACGCCTGCAGAACACGGTGCCGCCCTGATCGCCGACACCCCTGCCGCTTTCGCGGAGGCCGTCTGCGATCTCCTCGGCTCTCGAGCCCGGAGGCTCGAGCTTCAAGGGGCGTCCCAGAAGCGGCTCTTCGAGCAGCATGCCAGCCCTGCGGCGCGGGCCTCCGTCGCCCGGAAGCTCCTCAGCGGAGGCTGATCCTTCCGGCACTCCCCTGGCTCACACCCGTGGGAGCTGGTAGCCCTTGCGGTAGTCCTTGGTGAACAGCCGGTTGGCGGCCTCATCGGAAGATTTTTCCGTCTGCTGGTCGATCACCAGCTCGCGGCCGAGATGAAGCGGCGTGACGGAGAG
Organism: Planctomycetaceae bacterium; assembly: GCA_009691925.1. Classification (GTDB taxonomy): domain Bacteria; phylum Planctomycetota; class Planctomycetia; order Pirellulales; family UBA1268; genus QWOP01. Next base: position 4,941 of record SIAG01000080.1, on the reverse strand, counting down.
GTCGACGGCATTGTCGCGGAGGTGATCCTCGAAGCTGTCGAGCGTGAGGATGACGCGGTGGTCGTTGGCGGCGAGCGTCGGCCGGGCCCCGAAGGCCACCTTCTCGCCGAGTTGCCACGACACGTTGCCGAGATGGGCCAGGGCACTGGAGAGGTGGCCGTCCTCGACGTCGAGGTAGAGATCCTCGTGCTTCCGGCTGCGGATCGCCTTGACGAGGTTGGCGAAGTGTTCGCGGCTCGAGCCACCCGACCAGGTGCCCAGCGGCTCTCCGGCGTAGTTGAAGGCAGCACCAGACTGGTAATTTGTCGACACGACGTAGCCTTCGGTGCCCCACCAGATGTTGCCGACGCCGAGCGGCCCGGCCGCCGTGCCGTGGCTCACCGGGGTCTTCATCTCCAGCCCGCGGACATCCGAGATCAGCAGCGCGTCGTCCCACTGGAAGAGCGTCACCTGGCTGTTGGCGACATCGCCATTGTCGACGTAACCGAGCCGGCCGCCGAGGCTGACGACGCGCTTGGGGAACTCTTGCTTGCCGAGGCCCCAGCGGGCCTTGTCGAGCTCGTGGGGATTCTGGTTGCCGAGATCACCGTTGCCGGTGAGGCGGTTCCAGTGCCAGTCGTAATGGAGGCGCTGGCGGTGGGGAACGATGTCGGGGGCGGGCCCAGCCCAGAGATCAAAGTCGAGCCCAGGGGGGACCGGCGCCGGCGTGTCGACCAGCCCGATGCTCGGCCGCCGCTTGTAGCACAGCGCGTGGGCCACCTTCACCGGGCCGATCTTTCCGCTCTTCACGAAGTCGATCGTGTCGCGCATCCCGCTCATGCCGCGGCTCTGTGCGCCCATCTGGCACATTCGCCCGAGCTTGCGGGCCCACTGCGTCATCACGCGACCTTCCTCGACGGTGTGACTGCAAGGCTTCTCGACGTAGACGTCCTTACCAGCCTGCATCGCCCAGATGCTCATCAGGGCATGCCAGTGGTTAGGCGTGGCGATCGAGATGATGTCGATGTCTTTGCGATCGAGGACGCGGCGGATGTCCTGGACGTACTCCGGCTTGCGGGGGGCGTCCTTGAACTTCTCCTCGTAGCGGCCGGCGACGCCGGGATCACAGTCGCAGATCACCGCCAGTTCGGCATCCGACATGCCGGCCCACTGCCCGATGTGCTCGCCACCCCGGCCGTTGGCTCCGATGACGGCGACCCGCAGACGGTCGTTGGGCCCGGCCGGGGGTGAGGCCGGCTCTGCGGCACGGACAGCCTGCGGGGCGGCGGCGAGCGCCGCGGCGGCCATCGCAAACGCTGTTTCTACGAAATCGCGGCGTGAGACCTGCATGGATCTTTCCTCTCAGGTGCGCGGGCAACGGGAGGACGGGGCGCTCGACGCCCCGGATGCAGTTCGCCCCCCCGCGAAAACAAGCCCGGAGTCTACCACCGGGCTCGGCGGCGTTGGGGCGGGGGGGCCCGGTCAGGCGCTCGGGCGACGGAAGTGCCGGTAAGCCTGGAGGACGTCGAACAGGTCGGAGGAGATCGTCAGTTCGTCGTCGGCGAAGTCGGAGAGCCACGTCCGGTCGCTCGCCACAGCGTCGACCAAGAGCGGGAGGACATCGCCGAGGGTCACCCGCACCGTATCGGCCCGTGAGGCCTCCCGAACGATCGACCGGCTCGTCGATTCGTGGTCAGGTCCGGTGTAGACCCGCAGTTTCCGCATGGCCATGACGAAGCTCCCGTGCTTGGGTTCGGATTGGCTCGAAGCGGACGCACACCGGTTCCACCGGAGGAGGCAGCCGGCGAACCGGCGCACACAAGCGTCCACGCAAAATCTATCGGCCGGCGCGACGGCAAAGTTTCAATGAATCCCCCCATTGGTCCGGACGGCATCGCCGGCAGCCTGGCCCGTGGGGGAAGGAGCCGAGGAAACCTGGGAGGGCAGCGCGGCTTGGACGGCGAGCGGGCCGGGGGACGGGAGATGCGCACGAGACTTGTCAGGCCGACGCGGGAACGCCGCTCCGCGGTCCGATCGATTCGAGCCTGCCGGCCCGGAAGGCCTCCCCCATCGCCTTCGGGACGAGGGCCTCCGACTGGAGCACCCGGGCCCGGTTCTCGGCGGTGGAGGCCTTCATCTCCTGTTCGCGGGCGATGGCGATGCTGCGGCGCTCCTCCGCCTTGGCCCGGGCGACGCGGGTGTCGGCCTCGGCCTGATCGGCCTGGAGGCGGGCGCCGATGTTCTCACCGACCTCGATGTCGGCGATGTCGATCGACACAATCTGAAAGGCCGTTTGGGCGTCGAGGCCGCGATGGAGGACCGCCTTGGAGATCGTGTCGGGGTGCTCCATGACATCGAAGTGGCTCTCGGCCGAGCCGATCGACGTGATGATCCCCTCGCCGACCCGCGCGATGATCGTCTCCTCGGTGGCCCCGCCGATGAGCTGCGAGATGTTCGTGCGAACGGTGACGCGAGCCCGGATCTTCAGCTCGACGCCGTTTTTGGCAACGGCCGACAACGTCGACTTGCCGCTGATCTTGTCGGGGCAGTCGATGACCTTCGGATTGACGCTCGTCTGGACGGCGTCGAGGACGTCGCGGCCGGCCAGATCGATGGCGCAGGCCCGGTCGAAGTCGAGATCGATGTCGGCCCGCTGCGCGGCGATCAGCGCCCGGGTGACGCGCGGCACGTCGCCGCCGGCGAGGTAGTGGGCTTCGAGCTTGCGGGCGGAGATCTCCCGGCCGAGCCCTGCCTGGGTAGACATGATCTTCGCCTGGACGATCGTCCGGGCGTTCACCTTCCGCAGGCTCATCCCGAGGAGCTCCAGAAACGTCACCGGCGACTTCGACCAGTAGGCCTGGAACCAGAGTTGGCCGTAATTGGCGACCAGGAGGAGCATGACCAAGCCGGCGAGGACGGCGACGATGCCGATCCCGAGGATGATCACCGACGGAGTGAGCTCATTCACGGAGGGGGGCTCCGGGGCAGGGGCTGGGCTAGGAAACGGAGAGTGGGGGGCGGTCACCCGAGGGGGAACCAGACCGCCATCTCTCCAGCCTAGTTCGGGTACGAGCCGGGTCCAAGAAAAACCGTCCCGGCCTTGTTTCCTGTGGGGATCGACGGTCCGGACGAAGCGATTGCGCCGGGAAATCCGCCCCCGTTCCCTCGCGGCGTTCCCAAAGAGGGCGACGACTCAATTCCGCCCCGCCCTTCGCCGGGGGCGACGTTTCTTTCTCCGAACCGATTCCTTGACGAGCTTTCGGGGCTCTCGTACGGTAAATCGCAGAACAGGGGAGAGTGTCTCCTCCGGGAGGCTTCTGCGGGAGCAAGCCATGCGATTCCTGAATCGTTCCACACGTCCACACGTCCACACGTCCACACGTCCACACGTCCACACGTCCACACGTCCACACGTTCGCGCTTGAGCAACTCGAGCCGCGGGCGATGCTCGCCGGCTTGCCGCTGACAGAGTGTGGCGGCGCCGGGCCGGTCCTCCCCGGGCTCGTGGCCGGCCTCTCCGGGCCGCCTGGAATCATCCTTGCCTCCACGAACCCCGCGTTCACGGCCGCGAGTGCATCCTCCGCGCCGATGATGGCAACAGGGGCCGCCGGATCGGCCGGCGCTTCAACGAGCGCCGCCCTGTCGATTCCTTTTTTGGTCAGCCCGGCCGCGACCTCTGCCAATGGGGCACTGCCGCTGGCCGTGACCGGCTCGGGCGGCTTCCCTCCGGTCCTCTACGACGCATCACAGACCGGCGGAACCGCCGCCGTCATCCAGCCATTGAGGCTCACAGAAAGTCCGCTGGCGCTTGCCAACGGTGTACCGGAAGCCCAGCTGACGCCGTTGGTTCTCCATCCGGGCAGCGATGCTGAACCGCAGATCGTGCTCGCAGTCTGGAATGGCGATGATCCTTTGCCGCGGATCATTCCTGTCGCGAACCGATCAGACGCGGTCGCGGCGGCAGCCGACAAGCTCTTCGGCGAAGTGGCGGAGGAAGTGGCGAAGGGCATGGAACACTTTAACTCCAATGGAATGAATCTCGGGGGCAAATACGACGACAGAGACGCCGGTGCCTTCGGGAAGGAGTTCGAGCGACGGGTCCACGCCAGGCTCCAGGAACTCGCCGCCAGCGGCAACAAAACCGCCGGTCAGTTCCTCAAGGGCATTTACGTCGACGGCAAAGGGCTCGTCACTCCCGGGGGTGGACCGGGGACCACGCAAGTCGATGCGCTGTTCGTGAGGAAAGGCTACCGTCCCGAGATCGGCAAGCCCCTCGACCCAAGTCAGGTGATCGCCTACGAAATCAAGACCTCCGAGAGGCAGTATGTGGCAAGACTTCAACACGGAAAGCTTGCCGCACTCTCAGACTTGGAGGTTCGATCCGTTCACTCACGGTGGAAATACGCGCAGGACGCCCGCGGATCGTTCGGAGTGGTTGAAAACCCGCGTTTCACCGCGTTTGTGCGCGTCTTGCAGGCATTGGGGGACAAGCTCCCTGCCATCATTACCGGGGGGACCGTCGTGATCAGGGCGCTGTCGGCGGAAGCCCAGGAAAGGGAGGATATGTTGGAGGATGAACTGGGAGCTATTTTGCGCAATTTGAACAGCACGACCGATCCGAACGAGAGGCAAGGCCTCGAACTTGACGCCCGGAACAGGATCCGGGAGATCCTCAAGAATCGCGGGATTGATCTCGATCCGGCTGTGGAAGCGAGCGTGATCCGGCAGATCATGCTTTCCCAGTGAGTTGGCCTCTGCTTCAGACGCCGAGACGGGAGATTCATGATGCACGCGGCCTACTCTAACGAGCGCAGACCTTTCCGGGTTTTGATCCTGTTGGCGCTCCTGACCCTGATGCGATTGGAGGTAACGGCGATGGCCAGCGACCAGATCGATGAACGAACGGCGCGGCGCGACGCGGCTTCCCGGGCGGTGTTCGCAGCTTCACCGCGGCCCGACGCG
>SIAG01000079.1 GCA_009691925.1 Planctomycetaceae bacterium | reverse complement strand
GATCGCCGCTAGCGCCAGGAGGTTGAAGGTGTGGACCGGCTTCCCGGCGTCATGGGCGGAATGGATGGCAGCCAGCGCCGCCGTCCTCTGGGCTCCCTCAAGGACCGGGCTGACGACATGACTGGCGATGAGTTGCTCGTCTGACAGCGTGCCGACGTCGCTGGCGAAGTAGAGCATCAGAATCGCCAGGAGCATCAAGACGCTGCCGGCGAGCGTATAGAGGAAGAACTTGATCGCCGCATACTCGCGGCGCGGACCACCCCAGATCCCGATGAGGAAATACATCGGCAGGAGCATGACTTCCCAGAAAACGTAGAACAGGAAGAAATCGAGCGAGACGAAGACCCCGATCATGCCCGTCTCGAGCAGGAGGAAGAGGATCCAGTAGGGGCGCACGTGCTTCTCGATCGGCCAGCTCGCCGCGGCGGCGAGAACCGAAAGAAAGGTCGTCAGCAGAACCAGCGGCATGCTGATCCCGTCGACACCCAGCAGGTAGTTGATGTTGAAGGCAGGGATCCACGGTTGAGCGACCACCGCCTGCATTCCGGCTTCACCAACGGTGAACTGCCCAGCGCTGCCGGTTCCGAAGATCGCCGGCACCGCCATCCAGAGCGAGAGAACGAAGACGACGATCGTCGTCGCCAAGCCGACCCAGCGGATCGAGTCGTCCTTGCCACGGGGGATCAGCGGCAGCGCCAGGATCCCGGCGACGATCGCCGGCAGGAAGAGGATGAGCGTCAGGGGCCAGAAGGCAGGCTGCGTCACGGCCAAGATCGGTGCGATTCCCATGGGGCGTTTGTCCGGAGAGGAACGGTGTGCGGTGCGGGAGGAGGGGCCGAGTTGGCATCAGCCGGCAAACGAAGAATGGAGCAGCAATCCGGCAAGAACGAAGATGGCGACGGTACCGAGGGCGATGAACATCACGTACTGGCGGAGTTGACCGGTCTGCAGTTTCTTGAGCTCGAGTCCGGCGTGCCACGTGGCATTGGCCGTCCCGTTGACAAATCCGTCGATGAACGTCCGGTCGAGCCACGCGTCGAAGCCGGCCACCTGCTTTGCTCCCCAGGCCAGTCCCTCGATGAACTTGTCGATGACCCCTGTGTCGGTCGCGCTCACCAACCGCGACATTCCCAGGACCGGCAGCACGAACAGGAAGCGGTAGATCTCGTCGAAGTACCAGCGATTGGCGAGAAACGTGTAAAGGGGCTTGGCCGCGGCGGCGACCGCAGCCGGCGGGATGACGCGCCACACATACATCGCCGCTGCGAGGAGCACGCCGCTGGCCGCGGTGGCAAACGCCGTCAGTGAGGCGGTGACGTGGATGTCGGGAGCGTGGCTGGCATGCTCCGCCGGCACCGTGAACGCCCGGAAGAGGAGACCGCCGAGCTCGGTCCCGCCGGTACCAGCGGGGCGGGCCTGATCGATCATGTTGGCGATCCCGAATCCGCCCGGCAGAGTCCATCCGGCCACGACGGCGAGCACCGACAACGCCACGAGCGGGTAGACCATCACCGGCGGGGACTCGTGGGCATGCTCATGGACATGATGATCGCGCGGTTGCCCGGCGAACGTCATGAACCAGAGCCGGAACATATAAAAAGCCGTCAGCATCGCGCCGCCGGCCACGGCATAGAAGAGGATCGAGTGAGACGGATTCTCGCGGGCGAAGAGGAGCGCCTGGGCGAGGATCGAGTCCTTCGAGTAGTAGCCACTCAAGCCGATGTCGAGAAACGGCACACCGGCACCGATGATCGCCAAGCAGCCGACGAGCATCGTTCCCGAGGTCCAGGGCATCACCTTAGCCAGCCCCCCCATCTTCCGCATGTCGTTGGTATGGCAGGCGTGGATCACCGATCCGGAGCAGAGGAAGAGGAGACTCTTGAAGAAGGCATGGGTGACGAGATGGAACAGCCCGGCCAACCATCCCCCGACGCCGAGCGCCAGCATCATGTAGCCGAGTTGACTGACGGTGGAATAGGCGAGCACCCGCTTGATGTCGTTGGCCACCAACGCGATCGTGGCGGCGATGAACAGGGTGATGGCCCCGACATAGGCAATAACGAGGAGGGCATCAGGGGTGAGGACCGGATAGAAACGGCCGACGAGATAAACGCCCGCGGCCACCATCGTCGCCGAGTGGACGAGCGCCGAGACGGGCGTCGGACCCTCCATGGCGTCGGGAAGCCAGACGAAGAGCGGAAACTGGGCGCTCTTCCCGATGCACCCGCAGAAGATGCCGAGCCCGGCCACGAGGAGCAGCCAGCGGCCGTATCCCTCGTCCCGCCAATCCTCGACCTTGGCCTCCACCTGCTCGACCCCGGCCCGCGGATCCTCCGGATGCGAGCGGAGCACCGCTTTGACCTTCTCCGCCGCAGCGAACTTCACCATCCCGTCGGGCACCCACTGGGCATGCCCCGCCTCCGGCGGCCTGACCAGCGAGAACAACCCCAGACGGGCATGGCCGTCGAGCCCGGTCGAGTCGGCGAAGTGGAGCGTCCCGAGCGCCCCCCACAGCGCCATCAGGCCAATGAGCATCCCGAAGTCGCCGATCCGGTTGACGATGAACGCCTTGTTGGCGGCGTTCGAGGCACTCTTCCGCTCGTAGTAGAAGCCGATCAGGAACCACGAACAGATGCCGACCAATTCCCAGAAGATGAACACCATCGCCAGATTTCCGGCGATGACGATCCCGAGCATCGAGAAGCAAAACAGCGACAACGCCTGAAAGAACCGGTGGAAGCGGCCGGGGCGATGGAGGTGCGACCCGTCGGCGAGGTGGACCTCGTGGTCGGTGATGTCGTGAAGCTCGTCATGCATGTAGCCTGAGGCATAGACATGGATGCAGGTGGCGATGAACGTGATCATCACGAACATCAGCACGGTCAGGGCGTCGACATACCAGCCGATCGTGAGCCGCAGCCGCCCCCCCTCGTAGAGCGTGTACCAATCGCCCGAGTACGACACCGGTTGGCCCACATGGCCGGCCCCCTCATCGACCGTTTGATGGGCCGATTCGGAGCCATGCGAACTGGGCGCATCGTGCGAATCGGGGGATCCAGCCGACCCATCAGCCGACCCATCAGCCGACCCATCAGCCGACCCATCAGCCGACCCATCAGCCGACCCATCAGCCGACGCATGGGCCCCGCCATGGTCGTCGTGGGCCACCGCGTGGACCGGATGCTCGGCCACCCAAGAAACGAGCGCTAGGAGCGAAAGAACGAACGAGCCAACGATCGCGGCGGTGGCGACGCCGGCAGCCCCCTTGCCATGGTCCCCGAGTCGGGGGCCGGCAAAAAGGATCAAGGCAAAAGACGCCAAGGGCAGCAGCCAGGCGAGCCCGAGGAGCGTCGGCAGGAGTGATTCCAGATCCATGGGAGTTCGGGAGCGGAGCTCACCCCTTCAGGTCGTCGGCCCGGTCGACATCGACGGTGGCGTGATTGTTGTAGAAGTTGAGCGTGATCGCGAGCGCGACGGCAGCCTCGGCCGCAGCCAAGAGGATCACGAACAGCGCGACCACCTGACCATCGAGCCCGAGCGTCGGGGCCCCTTCGGCACGGAGGTAAGGAGAGGCAAAGGCGACAAAGTTGATGTTGGCGCCATTCAGGACCAATTCGATCCCCATGAGGATCCCCAGCGCGTTGCGCTTGAGGGTCATGCAGGCGATGCCGGCGGTGAACAACACCGCCCCGACAAAGAGGTAATGGACAACGCCGACCGGTTCGGTAAACGGATTGACGGCAAACAGCGGAACCGTCGCGAGGCATGTGGCCAGCGACGCCACCATCGCCGGAGCCAGGACCAGGCCCATCATCGTCCTCCTCCCACGAGCGCCGACCTTGCACCCCCCGCACTCCGCCCCGTTGGCGCCACCGTTGCCGCCGTCGAGACAGGCTCCACCGGCATCGCCGATGCGAGGGCATCGATCGGCCGGGGCGTCCTGCGCCGCTTCGCGCGGGCCAGATAGGCGGCACCGACCAACACGACGAGCAGATGCACCGACACGATCTCGAATGGCAACATGTAACCGACACGACCACCGACCGGCGTTCCGGCGGGAGGTTCATCGACGCGGACGCCGACCAGCGCCATGCCGAGGGGCGTCGCCGAAGGAGCAGGCACGACGCCGACCCCCGGCCCCCTCCAGGCGTCGACCGAGAAGGCAGCCGTCAGGAGGAGCGAAAGGAGGGAGGCTCCGGCCACGGCCGTGAGCGTCCGATCGGAGGAGGAAGGCTTGATCGACACCAGCGGGGCCTGGGCGGTGAGCATGACGCCGAAGACAAGCAGCACGAGCGTGCCACCGACGTAGATCATCAGTTGCATCGCACCGAGAAATTCGGCGCCAGCGAGAAAGAACAAGCCGGCGGTGGCACCGAGCGAGAAGACGAGATAGAGGGCCATACGGACGACGTTGTCGGCCGCCACGACCCCAATGGCAAACCCGCAGGCCAGCCCGGCGAACAGGAGGAAGAGGACCGAATGCCAGTTGATTCCGGCGATCGGTAGAGCGGGCAGCGCAGCCAGGGTCGTGGCAAGGGGCGGTACGACGTGCGTCAGGGTGGAGAAATCCATGAAATCGATGAAATCCATGTCGAGCATTCCCGTCACCGAGGGCTCCGCGTTGCCAGACCGGTCCGTTCGAACGGCTCACCGCCAGTCACGGTGGACGAACGATCCTCAGCAGGGGACGCGGCGGCCGGTAGCCCACCTGGCCCCTCAAGCCAACCCTCCCGGATCTCCCCGGCGGGTCGCCCCCATCCAGGAAACAGCCCCCCGGGGAGGAACAGCTGCCAGAACATCGCGCCGGCGAACATCACGGCGGCGATCGGCGTGCAGTACTTCAAACAGGTCGTCATCACTTGATCGATCCGCAACCGGGGGAGCGTCCAGCGGATCCACATCATGAACAGGACGCCGAGCGTCGCCTTACCCATGAGGTTTGCCAGCCCCAAGAGCCGGACGACGTAGGCGGCACTCTCCCCCGTGCCATCACTGAAGCCGAGCAACCGGGCCACCGGCACCGGGCCGTTCCAGCCACCGAGGAAGAGCACCGCAGCCAGACCGCTGACAAGGAACATCGAGCCGTACTCGGCCATGAAAAAGAAGCTCCAGCGGAGCCCCGAGTACTCGGTGTGGAATCCTGCCACCAGTTCACTCTCCGCCTCGGCGAGATCGAAGGGTGCGCGGTTCACGCTCGCCACGGCGCAGGTCACGTAGACCCAGAAAATGATGAACGTGAACGGGTCGTGAAAGAGAAACCAGCTCGACATCCAGCCGGCCTGTTTTTCGCCAATCGTGACGAGATCCATGGTGCCGGCGAGCATCACCGGGACGACGACGCACATCCCCAGCGGCACCTCGTAGCTCACCACCTGGGCGGCTTCGCGCATCGCACCGAACAACGACCATTTCGAGGCCGAGGCGTAGCCTGCGAGGATCACGCCGAAGACCTCTAGGCCGAGCACGGCGACGACGAAAAAGACGCCCACATTGAGCCGTTGACCGACGACGTCGAAGGCAAAGGGCAGAGCGATGAACGCGCAGAACGACGCGCAGAAGCTCACATAAGGAGCCAGCCGGAAAAGGAGTCCGTCGGCGCCCTCGGGCATCAGGTCCTCCTTGGCGAGGAGTTTGATGCCGTCGGCGAGCGACTGGAGCCAACCGAAACGCCCGCCGGTGCGGGTCGGGCCGAGGCGATCTTGGATCCGGGCGGCGATCTTCCGCTCCGCCCAGATGAACACGAGCGCACCACCGGCGATGACGTTCAAAAGCAGGACCGCGGCCACAAGGGCAGCGATGCTCCAAGCCACCCAACCGGGTAGCCCCAGACCGATCAGGAATTCAACCATGCACCACCCGTTTCACACCCTGGGGAAAATCCTGGCGGACCGGGTTTTTTCCCTTCGGAAAACCGACATCGTGAAAATTCCCACGAAGTTTGACCTCCACCGTCGCGAATCACAAGGGCCAGCGGGAAAACAGCCGCAGAGCCGTTCCGCGCCCTGCGCCAGAGCTCGAACCACCGGCGGTCAGCGATCGATCTCGCCCATCACAATGTCGAGGCTGCCGACGATCGCTGGAACATCGGCGATCAAGCAGCCGCGGCACAGCTCGTGCGTCACCGAGAGGTTTGAGAACGAGCTCGACCGGGCCCGGACCCGCCACGGGATCGAGGTCCCGTTGCCGACGACATAGAACCCCATCTGCCCCTTCGGCGCCTCGGTCTCGAGATAGGCATCGCCGACGGGAAGTTTCTCGAAGAGCTTGAGCGGTTCGGGGAGCGGCTCCGGGCAAGCGGCGTAGCGGTCGATCGCTTGACGGACCAGATCCATCGACTGCACGACCTCGAGCATGCGGACGAAGAACCGGTGCCAGCAGTCGCCGAGCACGGCTTCCGACGGCACCGTCGGGTAGCTGTGGTCGCGGGGATAACGCCCCTCCTTCTGCACCGCCACTTCGAAGGCGTAGCCGTCGTACATCCCGGTGTAGAGGCTCTCGCCGTCCCGGCGTAGGTCCTGGTCGACGCCGCTGCCGCGGAGCACCGGCCCACTGCAGCCGTAGTCGATCGCCATCGCGCGGGAGAGCACCCCGATGCCGGCGGTCCGCTTGACGAAGATCGCGTTGGTCGTGAGGAGGGCGTGGTACTCCTTGATGATCGGCTCGAACTGGTCGAGGAACGCCTCACACCGCTGCAGCCAGCCGGGAGGGAGATCGGCGGTCGCCCCGCCGACGGTGATGTAGCTGTAGGTGAGCCGCGCGCCGCAGGCCTCCTCGAACAGGTCGAGGATCCTCTCGCGCTCACGGAACGCATAGAGAAACGGGCTGAAAGTCCCCAAGTCGAGGCCGTAGGCCCCCATCCCGACGAGATGGCTGGAGATCCGGTTCAACTCGGCAATCAGCACCCGGAGGTGACGGGCCTTCTCCCCGACCTCATGCCGCATCAGTTTCTCGACCGTCAGGGCCCAGCCGAGATTCATGTTCATCGCCGCCAGGTAGTCGAGCCTGTCGGTGTAGGGGATCCACTGGCGGGGGGTGAGATTCTCGCCGATCTTCTCGGCACAGCGGTGGAGATACCCGATGTGGGGCTCGGTCTCCGATACGATTTCACCGTCGGTCCGCAGCACCAATCGCAGCACGCCATGCGTGCTCGGGTGCTGCGGCCCCATGTTGACGAGCATCTCGTCGGTACGGACGTCGAACTCAATGATCCGCGGATCGTCTTCGATGAGGTCTGGCATGGCGGTTGACTCCGGAGGGGAGACGGGAGCGGATGGCTTGGGAGGAATGAGGGATCGATCGTGGCCCGACTGTGACGGGCTTCAACGACAGCGGATGCCGTGGTATTCCATAGGCATCTCGTAATCCTTGCGAAGGGGGTAGCCGACCCAATCCTCGGGACAGAGGATCCGGCGGAGATCGGGATGACCGGAGAAGGACACGCCGGAGAGATCGTAAACCTCCCGCTCGTGCCAGTCGGCGGTGCGCCACACGCCGGTGACACTTGGAATCTCCGGGAGGTGGCCAGCGACGTCACCGCTCCAGCGAGGAAGTTTGACCTTGAGCACCAGGCTGGAGCGGGCCGGCGTGCTCCAGAGGTGGTAAACCATCTCCAGGTGCGGCTGCCAAGAAACCTTGGCCGCCTTTTTGGGATCGGTCTCGAGCCAATCGACCGCCGTGATGCACTGCAGCGAGTCGAAGCGCGGCTCCGCCCTCGACTTCAACCACTGACAGACCTCCGCGATCCTTGCCGGAGCGATCTCGATCCACGGATCGAGTGCCTCGAGTTGGCTCCCCACCACGGCTCCGGGGCAGGCAGCCTCGATCGATTCAAGAAAACTAGGACCTCTCATCGCCACGACTCCTGTGGTTCACGCCACGGCCTCAATCCACGCCCGTTTCCCCGCCGACCGTCAGCGCCCGGATGCGGCCCCGCGCTCGTTCGACGTCGCCCGCACCCAATCAAGGTCACCGCGATTCCAGACGTACGCGAAACCGACCAGCAGCACTGCGAAAAATGTCACCATGTCGGCAACCGCCAGACGGGCGAGCAATCCTCCCGCCCGGGAGACGTTCTGCCGGGCCGAAGCCAGCCCCACGGCCGCTGGCGGTGCCACCGCCACAGCCGCGGGATCCACCTCTACCCCGCCAGGAATGGCGGTCCGGGAAAAATCGGGCAAGACCGGGCGATCGATCCCCAGTTCCCGCAGCAGTCCGGCGGCGGCGGGCGTCAACGACACGCCGTCGGCCTGCACCGTCTGGAGGGCCGGATCGGACAGTTGCGTTGCCTTGCCGAAGACCGTTGCCCAGGGAAAGAAGAGTGCGACCTCAACGTCGAAGATGATGAACAGCAGCGCCACGACGTAAAACCGAAGGTCGAACTGGACAAAACTCGAACCGATCGCCGGTTCACCACACTCGTAGACCTCGAGTTTCTCGGCGTTGGGCAGGCGGGGGCGCACGAGCCACCCTAGGAACAGGTTGACCGCGAGGAAGGCCGCGCCGATGACCACAAAAAGCGCCACGAAACCGGCCAGGATCGTCGGATCGAGAAACGATGGCATGGGAGTGACTCGCGGCGGAGATTCAACAGGGAACGCGATCGGAAAAGGGCTGAAAGACGATGTCGGAAATCGACCGGGACCTTGAGCCAGGAGGAGGACCGCCGTCGGCCGCCTCGAATCAGCCGCCAGAATCTCCTGACGGCGGCGGGGCGGGCCGACCACGCATCTCCGCCAACGCCGATCACGGCCGATGGAAGCGTTTCTACTGGTTGGGGCCCCCGTGGACCGGATCGACGATCACCTTCGAGGCAGCGACAGCCGTCGGATTGAGGGTCGACCTCCCCCAGGCAACATCGACCGGGAGACGGGCGAAGTCGACGATCGTTCCGTCGCGGCTGTAGCAGCTCAAGTCGAGCGTCGATCCCATGAAAATGCAGTCGACGGGGCACGGCTCGACGCACAGGGCACAGAACATGCACTTCGAATAATCGATCGTGAAGCCGCTGACCTGGAAGCCCTTGCCACCGGTGACACGCTCCTTGCCGATATAGATGCAGTCGACCGGGCACGCCTTGGCGCACTGGTCGCAGGCGATGCAGGTCGTCAGATCAAAGCGGTGGAATCCCCGGTAACGAGCCGCCACCGGAGCCGGAAGTTCAGGATATTCGAAGTGTTCGGTGAACGTCCGCCGTTTCTGGTCGTAGGTGCTGCCGAACACCCGGAGCGTGACGAGCATGCCCTGCGTTACCGTGGCGACGGCGTTGTAGACGTTGCGAAACCACTCAATCATGGGAAACCCAGCGCTGGGGGGACGGCGGCTATTCGCCAGGGAACTGGACTGCGGAACCGGACTGCGAGATTGGGCATCGGAACAGGGCGTCGCGCGCACCGGCCAGAGACGAGGTTTGGCGGTGAGGAGCGCCCCGACCCCGGTCTGGTCTCCGTCAATCCGCCGGCGGGGAAAGTATAAGAGGAGAGGGAATCCCCACAAGCGGCGACCGGCTTCCCCCGCGCATGCCCCGGGGCAAACCTCCCCGGCCGCCCCGCCTACGTCAGGCCGGAGCGGTACTGCAGCCGATCTTACGGAGATCGCGGGGCTGACTCGCAGCGGAGAGCCTGCCACCCCGATCGGGCTGGGATCGGAGGGCCCGGGGGCTCACGGCGACCGGAACCAGCCAAACTGTCCAGTTGCCGGCCCTCCCCCAGCTGCCGTTCGGGAGGGCAAACCGGACAGGAAAGACCGAAAGAGCGTTGGGCAACTTGACGAAACGGCGGAAACATTTACACTTACCCGGTTTGAATCGATTGACGAACTTGCTCATCCCTACGCCGGTTGGACCGGTAAGACTGGCGGCCGTTCTCCGAACGGTGTTTGCTGCCCCAGCGTCAAGGAACGATCCATGCTTGTCCTGTCGCGGAAGAAGGACGAGAGCATTGTCATCAACAACGACATCACAATCGTGGTCGTGGAGATCCGCGTAGACAAGGTTCGTCTCGGGGTGGAAGCCCCCAAGGAAGTGCCAGTCCATCGGAGAGAGGTTTTCGACGCCATCGCCCGAGGGGACGACGCGCTCCCCGACGCCGATTCGTCTTCCCCCGCCATCGGGGTCGCGGATTCGTCGGCCGCCACGGCTGGCCCCCTCGACGACCTTCGATCCGAACGCCTCTCCTGAAAAGCTCCCCGCCCCGAAGGTGACGCCCTTCGGCGAGTTGGGGATTTCAGCAACCAGGCGTGAAGCCCTTCCCAGAATCGATTTCCCCGGCGACGATCTTTGAGCGACGGTTTTTTGATGCATCGGTTTTCCGTCCGCGCCGCAACCTCCGGCCCCATCGTCTAGAGGCCTAGGACACGGGCCTTTCAAGCCTGCGACCGGGGTTCGAATCCCCGTGGGGTCATTTGTGCGGCGCGGGCGGAAACCGCAACAACGGTGGGCTTCGGCGGCCGGGACAGCGCTGATGCCCCTCGCCAGCCGCCACGGCAGGCGAGTCCCCGGTCGGGCCCCGGCGATTGGAGTGCCCGTAACCCCCTTGGCCCCACGAACTTTAGGAGACTAAGGCCACGACCAGCGTTGTGAGCCCCCCCTATGGAAGGTAATTACGACGCGGTGCTCCTCGTCTCGTTCGGCGGCCCAGATGGCTCCGAGGATGTGATGCCGTTCCTGGAGAACGTGCTCCGTGGCCGCAACGTTCCGAGGGAGCGGATGCTCGAAGTGGCGGAGCACTATCACCACTTCGGCGGCCGGAGCCCGATCAACGCCCAGAACCTGGCCCTTCTGGAGGCCCTCCGGAAGGAGCTCGCGGACCACGGCCCCGATCTCCCGGTTTACTGGGGCAACCGAAACTGGCACCCGCTTATCAACGACACGCTCCGCGAGATGGCCGATGCCGGTATCCGACGCGTGGCGGCATTTGTCACCAGTGCGTACAGCAGTTATTCAGGCTGCCGTCAGTACCGCGAGAACCTTCAGGCTGCCTGTGCCCCGTTGGGAGACCGGGCCCCCCGGGTCGACAAGCTCCGCGTGTTCTTCAATCACCCGGGATTTATCGGCCCGATGGCGGACAACCTCGTTCTCAGTCTGTCGGCCTTTCCCGCCGACCAGCGGCAGAGGACGCCCGTGCTGTTCACCGCCCACAGCATCCCGGTCTCGATGGCTGATTCCTGCCGGTATGTCGCCCAACTGCGGGAATCGTGTCGGCTGGTGGCAACCGAGGCCGGCGTGAGCGATTGGGAACTCGTCTACCAGAGCCGCAGTGGCGCTCCCGGCCAGCCGTGGCTCGAACCCGACGTCTGCGACCGGATCCGTGCCCTCCACGCCGCCGGCGGGGATCGAGTGGTGGTAGTGCCGATCGGTTTCATCTCGGACCACATGGAGGTCCTCTACGACCTCGACACGGAGGCAGCTGACCTCTGTCGGAGCCTCGGGATGCGGTTCGAACGGGTGGCGACTGTCGGCACGGCGCGTCCCTTCGTGGCGATGATCCGCGATCTGATCGCGGAACGGCACGGCGAGTCGGCCGAGCGTCTGGCGATCGGAGGCATGCCGGCCAGTCACGACGTCTGTCCTCTCGACTGCTGCCCAGCTCCCCAACGCCCGGGCCTGGCGGCGGGCGGTCCTCCGGGCCGGCCCGGCGCTTCTCCCCCGGGATCGGCTCGATGACCCCCGATCCCCCTGATCGGTCCGGCCATCCCGACGACGCCAGGACGGGGCGCCAGTGCGTGGCGCTCGTCCATGGATACTTCGCCCACAGCCTCATGCTCACTCTGCTTGCCCGCAGACTCCGTCGCCACGGCTACGGCACCGCGCCGTGGGGCTACCGGAACATGTGCTGCTCGCTTTTGGTCCACGCCGATCGCTTCGCCGCCGAACTCCGCGCGCTCGACGCTGAACCGACGATCGATACGCTCCATCTCGTGACCCACAGCATGGGGTGCATTATTGCCCGGGCGGCACTCGATCGCTTCCGGCCCACAAAGCTCGGACGGTTCGTGATGCTCGCCCCGCCGAATCGCGGATCGTTCGTCGCCACGGCAGCGAAGGGGATCTTCGGCAGGATGTTCCTGCCGCTGGAGGAGCTCTCAACCACCGAGGACAGCCTCGTCAATTCACTTCCCACGCCGCAGGGGATCAAGATCGGCGTCATCGCCGCGGGACGCGATGCGATCATCGCCCCCGAAAGCACCCGCCCCAAAGCCCCGCACGACCACACCACCGTCCACTGCCTCCATTCGAGCCTGCTTTTCCGGAGAGACGCCGCCGAACTGGTGGCCGCGTTCCTCCGGGAGGGCCGTTTCCCGGCTCCCGCGGGACCCCCGGG
>SIAG01000078.1 GCA_009691925.1 Planctomycetaceae bacterium | reverse complement strand
CACAACAGCGCCAGGGCGTAGAGGAGCGTGGGGATGCGCTTCCCCTCCCCCGCCTTCCGGCAGATCTCCGCCCGCCGGCTGACATACGCCTCCGAGTCGTAGGCGCGCGAGGATCGCTCCAGGTAGGCCTGCGGCGTGTAGAGCCGTGTGACGAGATCCCAGTAGCCCTGCCGGAGCTCGTCGCGCGTCATCTGCTTGGGGATGATGTTCAAGCTCGGATCGTCCAGCACGAGCCGCCCCTCGCGTTCGAGACGCTCGTAGAGGGGCGTCCGCGGGATCGCTTGGAGCATCCCCACCATCGCCAGCGTGATCCCGTTGTCTTGGATGAAGCGGTACTGATCCTCGAAGATCTCTTTGTCGTCACTGTCGAAGCCGACGATAAAGCCGGCGTTGACGTCGATTCCGGCTGCCTGGATCCGGGCGAGCTTGGCCTCGAGCGAATCCCCCCGCACGTTCTGGAACTTCTTCGTCTCCTGGAGCGACGCCATCCGCGGTGTCTCGATGCCGACGAAGACGCTGCGGAAGTTCGCCCGGTAGAGGAGATCGAGGAGCTCCTCGTCGTTGGCCAGATCGATGCTCGCCTCGGTCGTCAGCCGGAGCGGATAGCCATGCTCCTCCATCCACGGCACGATCATCTCGAGGAGCGCCTTGGCCTTTTTCTTGTCGCCAATGAAGTTGTCATCGACGATGAAGGCGGAGTGGAAGCCGGCCCGGCGGAGATCGTCGAGCTCGGCAATCAGCTGCTCGGGGCGCTTCACGCGCGGCTTGCGGCCATAGATGATGATGATGTCGCAGAACTCGCACTGGAAAGGGCACCCGCGCGAATACTGCACGGCGGCCGACGCGTAGCGGTCGACTTTCAGGAGGTCGAAGCGCGGCCGGGTGACCGTCGTCATGTCGGTCGGCTTCTCCTGCTCGTAGCGGGTCGCTGTCTGGATGCCGTGGGCGATATCGTGGAGGAAGCCCGGCCAGGTCGTCTCCGCCTCGCCGATGAACCTCACGTCGCACAGCCCGGCAAAGAACGCCTCGTCGACCGAGACCAGCGGCCCGCCGACGACTGTCATCGGGGGAAGCGGAGCGAGTCGCTCGAAGATCTCCCGCATCCGTTCCTTCTGGACGATCATCCCCGTCACGCCGACGATGTCGAAACGGGCCATCGACTCCCAGTCGATCTCCTCGACGTTCTCGTCGACGAGAACCACATCGTGGTCACCGCACATCCCGGCTAGGGCGGAGAGGGCCCCCGAGATCATCGTGCTCCGCTTGTTGCCCGGATACATCGGGAGAGCGAAATCGAAGCCCCAGTAGGAGGGCTCGAAGCGGGGGTTGATGAGGCAGATCGAGAGCTTTCTTCCGGAGGTCCCGGGCACGGCGACGGCCCCGCACTCCGCGTCGATCACGAGAAGAGAATCGGCCAGCATCACGGACATGGTGCGCTCCTGGTCCTGTCGGGACACTCCGGGGTGCTCCTTCCGGCGTGGTGGGCGGAGCGTAGGGAATTGCCCCTAGGGTCCCTAGACCATTAATTGGGCTTTCACATGCGAAAAAGCCGTACAATCCCACCTGTGGCGGGGCGGGGGGCCGGATCGAACGATTCCGGGTCGAGGGCGGGGTGCGTTATCCTGTGGCGCCGCGCCGGTGCTGGGCTGGATCCTGTGCTCGATCGTCGTCGCCGGTCCGTCATCCAGCTTCCGGAGTCCGCCATGCGTCACGGTCTGTCCTGCCTCATGGCTCTCGTCGTCGGCGCGTTCTTCTCTGCCGCCGGCGCGGTCGCGGGGGCTGCCGAGGCGGTGGCTCGGCGCCCGATGGAAATCGAGGACCTGTTCCGTTTTCTCCGCGTTGCCGATCCGCAGATCTCTCCCGACGGCACGGAGGTTGTCTGGCAGGTAACGACGGTCAACCCACAGGCCAATGGCAGTGCCACAGGCTTGTGGGTTGCCCCGGCCGACGGTTCGGCCGCGCCGCGGGCCCTGACGGTCACCGACGGGACGACGAAGGACACCAGGCCGCGCTGGTCGCCCGACGGAAAGACGATCCTTTTCCAGTCCAACCGCACCGGCTCCTTGCAACTGCACGTTGTCCCGGCGGCCGGTGGCCCCCCCGTGCGGCTCACGACCATTGCCACCGGTGCTGAAGACGCCGCCTGGAGCCCCGACGGCAGCCGGATCGTCTTCGTGTCTGCCGTCCATCCCGAATACAGCACGCTCCCCTTCGCCGAGAGTGACCGCCTCAATGCCGAGCGGGAGAAGGCGATCGCCGACGATCCGGTGAAAGCCCGGGTCTTCACCCGCCTCTTCTTTCGGCACTGGGACGACTACGTCGGCGACAAGCGGCGCCATCTGTTTGTCATCGATGCAACCGGCGGTGGCTGCCGCGACATCACCCCCGGCGACCGCGACGCCGCGCCGACGAGCAAGACGTTCTCCGTCGCCGAGGACCACGCCTTCACTCCCGACTCCCGGCATGTGGTGTTCACGGCCGTGCCGGCGGAGGGAGAGGCCTGGAGCACGGATCACGATCTGTGCCGGGTTTCGATCGAGAACACCGCGACAGACTGGGAGAGCCTCACCGCTACCAACAAGGCCGCCGACAGCGGGCCACGGTTCAGCCCCGACGGGAAACACCTCGCCTGGCGCGCGCAGAAGCGGCCTGGATACGAAGCCGACAGGTGGACCATCCTCGTTGCCGACGTGAAGCCCGACGGCACGCTCGTCGGCAGCCCGAGAAACCTCACCGCCGGAGAGGATCTCTCCGCCAGCGAGATCGCCTGGCTCGAGGATGCCGATTTCAAGCCTTACGTCGCCTTCCTTTACGAGGAAAAGGCTTCGGGCTTCCTCGGCAAGGCGTTCCTGGATTCCCGGGGGGTGCAGTTCGACCGCTTCTGGCCCGGCACGCTCACCGGGCTGTCGACGAGCGGCCATGCGGCCGCCTTCCAAGTGGTGCGGATGGACTCCCCGGCCGAGGTGTTCGCGGTAGCTACCGTCGACGCCGGCGGGCGAGGCTCCTCGGCGCGCATCCCGGTGAGCCGGGCCAACGAACGGCTCCTCGCCGGACTCGATCTCCCCCGCCCGCGCTCGGTGAACGTGCCGGTCGAGGGAGGCGTGGAGATGCAGATGTGGATCCTCGAGCCGCCGGGATTCGACGCCACGAAGAAGTGGCCCGTCGTCTATCTCGTGCACGGTGGTCCGCAGGGCGCCTGGGAGGACGGCTGGAGCTACCGCTGGAACCCGGAGCTGTGGGCCGCGCGCGGCTACGTCGTCGTCATGCCCAACCCGCGCGGGTCGACCGGCTTCGGCCAGGCTTTCGTCGACGAGATCACCGGCGACTGGGGGGGGAAGTGCTACCGCGACCTCGTCGCCGGCCTCGACGCCACGGTGCAGCTGCCGTTTGTCGACGCCGACAGAATCGCCACGGCGGGGGCGAGCTTCGGTGGCTACATGATGAACTGGTTTGCTGTCAACGACATCGCGCCCCGCTTCCGTTGCCTCGTCACCCACTGCTCGGTGTGGAACTTCGAGAGCATGTGGGGCACGACCGAAGAGCTGTGGTTCGACGAGAACGATCACGGCGGGCTCCCCTGGGAACAGCCGGGCCGCTACCGTGAGCTTAGCCCCCATGGGCGGGCCGGCGAGCTCGGCCGCCACCAGACGCCGATGCTCGTGATCCACAACGACCTCGACTTCCGCTGCCCCATCGGCCAAGGGCACGAGTTGTTCACGGCGCTCAAGCGTCAGGGGGTGGAGAGCCGGTTCGTCAACTTCCCCGACGAGGGGCACTGGGTGACAAAGCCGCGCAACGCCCGCCGCTGGCACGAGGAGGTCTTCGGCTGGATCGAGAAGTACTGCCCGCCGGGGGGGCGGTGAGATAGCCGCCGAGCGGACAGGAGGCCTTCGAAGACCGGAGTTCCGCCTCGTTCCCTGATCCTGTGATCGATCGAACGCAACGTGGAGGATGCGATGGGCAACCGACACCGCTGGGCACTGCTGGCCGCAACAATCGGCCTTTCGATGCACGTGGCCACGGCCGCGCCGCCCGAAAAACCGCCGACGAGGGTTTTTCTTTTTGCCGGCCAATCGAACATGGTTGGCGCCGACGCCGATGCGGCGCGGATCGATGATTACCCGGAGTTCGTCGGCGCAGGCGCCCCGCAGAAGGACGTCCTGTTCACGTACCTGCCGGAGGACGCGCAGGCAGCCGTGCCGAAATGGGGACCGCTGCGGCCCCGAGGCCCATTCGGCCCGGAGCTGACGTTCGCCCGCCGCCTCACGAGCCAGGGCTGCGGCCCGCTTGCGATCATAAAATCGGCCGTCGGCGGCACGACGGTCGCCGTCGACTGGAATCCGGATGCCCCCGAAAAGGGCCAGAAGCTCTACCCACGCACCATCCGCCTCGTGAAGGAGGCGCTTGCGAAGCTCAAGGCTCGCGGCGTGCGTTACCGCCTCGAGGGGGTGGTGTGGCATCAGGGGGAAAACGACATGCTCGATCAGGCCCTCTGCCCGCAGTATGCCGCGGGATTGGAAAAGCTCATCGGCCGACTGCGTGCCGATCTCGCCGCCCCCGATCTGAAGTGGTATCTCGCCGAGGTAAGCGAGAAGGGGATCTGGGGGATGGATAATCGTGGCCAACTCGGGATGTTGCGTCGAGAGCAGGAGAAAATCCTCCGCGCCGACACCCTCGTTCGTTTCGTGCCGACCTCGCACCTCGCCTTCGAGGTGATGGGGGATGGTCAGCCGCACTACCACTTCGGCACGCAGGGCCAGCTCCAGCTCGGCGAGGCCTGCGCCGACGCTTACCTCCGCGAGATCGACCGGGAGACTCCCGTCACCGATCGGCGGTTTCCCGACGGCCTGCCGGTCGCCCCAAGGGGTCGCATCAGGCTCTTTGTGCTTGCCGGCCAACGCACCATGGAGGGGGAGGATGCCCATGTCGCTGAGATCACCGATCACGCCGCCTTCTCGGCGCTCGCCCGAGACCAACCCAAGGTGCTGTTCCAGTATTCGCTCGGAGGAGGCGTGCGGACCTCTCCCGACTGGGAGCCCTTGGGCCCCGTCGGATTCCTCGGCAGCTTCGGCCCCGAGTTGAGCTTCGGAGCGCGGATCCGCGCCGCCACGCCGCCAGGGGAAGGGGTGGCGATCGTGAAGTTCACCCACAGTGGCGCCCAGGGCCCTGATTGGTCGCCGGAGGGCTCGGTGGAATCCCACCGCGACCTCTATCGTCGATGGCTCGACTTCGTCCGGGGAGCCCGTGACGACCTCATCCAGCGGGGCTTCGACGTGCGGATCGAAGGGATCGTGTGGACGACCGGCGAGAACGACACCTTCTTCCCACCGTACGCCCAGCAGCACAGCCAGCTCATCAAGCATCTCGTCGAGAAGACGCGGGCCGACCTCGACCAGCCGCAGCTCCGCTGGGTGATCGCTGCCCAGCACGGCAAGTCGCCGTGGGGCAATGTCGTGGCGGTCAACGAGGGGCTCGAGGGCCTGGCGCGAGCCGACGCCGGCATCGTCGTCATCGATACCTCACGTCTTCCCTACCTCCAGGCGCAGTACGGCACGGAGGGGACACTGCGCCTCGGCGCGGCTATGGCAAAGGCTTTTGCCGACCGCTGACGGTGTCTGCATCCAGGCGTCATGCGACACCCGGCATGGACAGCGTCAGATCTCGGTGAGCCGTCCCGTGCTGTCGCCGAGCGTCGCGGCCGGACAGCCGAGGCCATCGAGCATGCCGAGGTAGAGGTTCGTCAGCGGCGTGTTTTTCTCGTGGACCACATGCCGCCCCGGCTGGAGCACCCCGCCGCCGCCACCGGCGACGAGGATCGGGAGATCGTCGTGGTTGTGGCGGTTGCCATCGCCGATGCCGCTCCCGTAGACGATCATGCAGCGGTCGAGGAGCGAGCCATCCCCTTCGCGCGTCCGATCGAGCTTCTCGAGAAGATAAGCAAGCTGCTCGATGTGGAAGCGGTTGATCTGCTGGATCTTCGCCTGCTTCGTGGCGTCTTGGCCGTGATGGGAGAGGTCATGGTGCCCCTCGGGGACACCGATGAACGAATAGCTCTTGTTGCTCCCCTCGTTGGCGAACACGAAGGTCGAGACACGCGTGGTGTCAGTCAGAAAGGCGAGGACGAGCATGTCGGCGAGGATCCGCAGGTGTTCCTCGTAGCGCTCCGGCGGCCCCTCCGGCCGCGCCATGCCGAGATCCTGCGGCGAGGCGACTCCCTTGGAAAAACGCTCCAGCCGGACCTCGAGCTCGCGCACGGCGGTGAAATACTCGTCGATCTTGCGACGGTCGGCGACCCCCACCACCCGATCCATCCCCCGGGCCTCCTCGCGGACGTAGTCGAGGATGCTGCGGGAATGCTGCTCCCGCTTCACGCGGGCCTGTTCCGATTCGCCCGGCCGGCCGGCGGCAAAGAGACGGTCGAAGATCAGCTTCGGATTGCTCTCCTTCGGCACCGACTGGGTGTCGCTCCGCCAGGCGATGTTCGCGGAGTAGACGCAGCTGTACCCGGAATCGCAGTTGCCCGATTGCCCGCCCCCCTCGGTGCCGATCTCGAGCGACGGCAGCCGCGTGTGGCGCCCCAGATGGGCCGCGGCGATCTGATCGACCGAGACCCCGGCACGGATGTCGGCCCCGGCCGTCTTGCGGGCCTGGGTGCCGGTGAGAAATGTCGCCAGGGCCCGGGCATGGTCGCCGGCGCCGTCCCCGTTGGCCTCGGCCTTCTTCTGCGCCAGGTGCGAGTGGATCGAGAACTTCCCATATACCCCGCAGAGCGGCTCGAGGGTCGCGGGGAGATCGAAGCCGGGCCCGACCTGTTTCGGTGTCCAGTCTTCCATGTGGACCCCGTTGGGGACATACAGGAAGGCAGCGCGGCGCGGAGCTTGCTCGGCGGCCTCGGCAGCGACGGCACTCCCCCCCGTCGCTGCGGCGATTGGGCCGGCCGGGATCATCGCTTCCAGGAGCGGAAGGGCCACGGCCGTGCCGGCTCCGCGGAGCACGGTGCGGCGAGAGATCGGCTGGGTCATCGGGGAGCCTCCTGGAGTGGGGCTGGTGGCGCCCCCGCTGAATCAATCGTCGGTTGCCGGGGGCCGGGAGTCAATTCCGACCCGTGCCCCGGGGCCCCGGGAGGCCTCTTTCCAGCAATGGATGGGGCTAATCCCCTGCTTTTATCGTCCGCTTGCCAGCGCCGCGATCACCCGGCTCGGCGGGAGTCGGTCAGTGTGGTTGGTCCGACTCCCGTTCGCGGAAGGCGGCGCTGGTCACGATTCCCGCCACCATCGCCACGAACCGGTCTCCATCCGCCTCGGTCGCGGCGGCGATCCGCTCCACGGCGCAAGCATCGAAATACTCGACACCCCGCCCGAGGGCGTAGGTGAACAACTTCTCGGTGAGACACCGGCGGAACTCCCCCCGCCGCGCCACGAGCACCTGCCGCAGCTCCGCCGGGCCGGCAAACCGGCGCCCATCCGGCAACTCCCCCGACGGATCGACCGCCGCCCCGCCATCCTCGCTCCGCCAAGCGCCGATGGCGTCGAAATTTTCGAGTCCGAAGCCGAGCGGATCCATGAGCTTGTGGCAGGCCGCGCAGGAGGGATTGGCGCGGTGCTGCTCCATCCTCTGCCGCAGCGTTCCGGTCAGGGCCTCGCCGGAGGTGGGAAGCTCGGGGACGTTCGGCGGCGGCGGTGGTGGCGGAGCGGCGAGGAGGTTCTCCAGCACCCACCGGCCGCGCTTCACCGGGCTAGTACGCGTCGGATTGCTCGTCACCGCCAGGATGCTCGCCTGCCCGAGGAGGCCGCCACGCTGGTCGCGGTTGACCGCCACCCGGCGGAACTCTTCCCCCGTCACCCCCTCGATCCCGTAGTGCTTCGCCAGGCGCTCGTTGACGAACGTCGAATCGGCGTCGAGAAACTCGACAATGCTCCGATCCTCGCGGACGATCGCCGCAAAGAACTCCTCCGTCTCCCGGCGCATCGCCTGCCGCAGTTCGTCGTCGAAGGCCGGAAACCGGGCCCGGTCGGGAGAGAGGGTGGAGAGCGTCCGCAGCTGCAACCATTGGCCGGCGAAATTGTCGACCAGGGCCCGCGACTTCGGATCGGCGAGCATCCGCCGGGCCTGCGCGACGATTTGTTCGTCGCTGCGCAGTTCACCGCGATCGGCCGCGGCCATGAGTGCCTCGTCGGGCATGCTGCTCCAGAGGAAATAGGAGAGCCGGGAGGCGAGCTCGTGATCGCCGAGCCGCCGCACCTCGCCGGGCGCGGGATCGGCCTCGACGAGGAATAGAAACGAGGGGGAGACGAGCATCGCCGTCACCGCCACCTGCATCGCGCGTTCGATCGTCTCACCCGAACTTCGCGCCGCGGCGTAGATCCCGGCGAGCCGGTCGACCTCGGCGGCGGTGGCGGGGCGACGGAAGGCCCGCGACACCAGCGGCTGGAGGTTGGCCACCACGGCGTTGCGCTCGGCAGCCGCATCGAGCCCGGGGGGCATCGGCGTGGCGAAGATCCGCCGGTGCGACGCCGGCAGCGCTGCGTCGACAAGCCCCAACGGGCCGACGACCAACAGCGATTCGAGATGGAGATTCCGATCGCGCTGCTTCGGATTCTCCGCTTCGGGGTTGTAAAAATCATTCAAAAAGGCGACCGCGAACCGCTGCCGGCCGGCCGGCAGGCGGATGCGGAGCTCATAGTCTTTTGGTGATCGGCGCCGGTTGGGGACGTCGACCACATGCTCTTCGCGCCCTGCGATCCGGAATCCCATCCGCACCGGATCGGGTCCGGCCTGATCGCCAGAGGCGTTCGCCCGGAACAGATACTCCCCCTCGGCGGGGAAATCGAAGTCTTGGCCGATCTCCCCCTCCGAACCGAGCGTTCCCCCCGCTCCCTTCTGCACCGCCGCCGACTCGATCTCGCCGGTGACGATCGCCGCCCGGGCGACCTTCTCCGCGGCTTCGAGGGCGCGCTCGAAGAGGACCGGCGGCATCGAAAGGACATCGCCGATGTTGTCAAACCCGTAGCCGACGTCATCACTGGGAAAGTCGGCGGCCACCCGGACATCGATGCCGAACAGGTCGCGGACGGTGTTGTCGTACTCCGCCCGATTGAGGCGGCGGAGCGTCACCCGGCCGGGCCGCTCCCCCAGCGAGCAATCGGGGGTGAGGGCCGAGTCGCGGATCCAGGCGACGAGCGATTTCCGCTCCTCCTCCGACGGCATGGCGCGGTCCTCCGGGGGCATCACACCCCCCTCGATCTGCCGCAGGACCTTGAGCCACAGCCCACGGTCGACCGTCTTGGCGAGGTCGGGGTGCCGATCGTCGAGACGGACCCCAGCCTCCGGCGTGTCACCGGCGTGGCATTCGCTACAGAACCGGGTCAGAAGGGGGGCAACGGCTTCGTCATAGGCGCTTGCCGGACCGGCAGCCTGGAGCCAGCCGGTCTGCAGCACCATCGCGGCCGCCCCCCACAGCACGACTCCCAGCCCATCCACGAGGGGGGGGAACAGGGCACGGCGGCACATGAATGGCGACGGCATCTTTCGGCTCCGAGAGCAGGGACTCACTCCATTCTAGCCACGCCGCGGCCGCGACGCGGCAAAGCCCCGGAGGCCGGCCACCCCCGCCCCGCCTGCGGCCAGTGCCGCGATCCGGCGCCCCGGCGCCGTCATGGCCATGGCTCCGAGCGATTCCCCGTCGACCCACTCCAGATCGTCGCGACGCAGCCCCTGACGGGTCGCCGCGCAGACCGAGACGGTGACCGCGACCCGATGATGCGTGACGGAGTAAGTGCAGTGGCCGACGACACGCCGGCGGCCACAACCCAGCGGCGCGAGAATCTCCGCGGCGGGAAGCCGGGGGAAATCCCACAACCCCTCCCACCACTCCCCCGCTCCGCGCCGGACGACCAGGACCTTCGACCCGCGCCGGATCACGACAGCCGTCTCCTCCAGCTCGATCACCGTGCGCCGGGGCGTCGCCGCGGGGATCGCTCCGACCCGCCCGGTCGCCAGGGCGAGACAATGGTCTGCGAGCGGACAACGCGGGCAGAGCGGGTGGCGGGGGGTGCAGATCATCGCTCCGAGATCCATCAGCGCCTGATTCCACAGGCCGGCCCTCCGCGGCGGCAGGAGCGCCGTGGCGATCTCCCAGATCGGTCCGTCGCCGGTGGTGCCGACCAGCGGCGCTGTATGGGCAGCCAGACGGGCGAGGACGCGGCGCGAGTTGGCCTCGACGATCGGCTCGGGGCGATCGAAGGCGATCGATGCGATCGCCCCGGCGGTGTATCGGCCGATGCCGGGAAGCTCCCGCAGCGCCGGGCTGGTGTCGGGGAGACGCCCCCCGTGGTCGGCGACGATCCGCTTCGCGGCGGCGTGGAGCTGCCGGGCCCGGCGGTAGTACCCCAGCCCTTCCCAAGCGCGGAGCACGTCGGCTTCCGGCGCTGCCGAGAGCTCCGCGACGGTCGGAAACCGCTCCATGAAGCGGAGGAAAAAATCGACGACCCGATCGACCTGTGTCTGCTGGAGCATCACCTCGCTGATCCAGGTGCGGTAGGGATCGGCCCCTCGACGCCAGGGGAGATCACGCCCCACCCGCTTGAACCAGCCGAGGAGGGCTGCCTGGATCGCTTCGCTTCCGGCCCGCAGGGGCGCCGGGAGCGGCCCGTCGACCAAGTCGCGGGGACCACCGTGGGACGGCTTTCCGCCCCGCCCGGCGGCGGGCCGGCCGATCCGTTTGCGCCGCGCCGTCCGAGGCTCCTTCGCCATGACCCCTTGCCAAGTGGTGGTGGATCGTTTCCAACGAAGGTTGGGGTTCGACCCGGAATCCGTTCCGCCGTGGCACCTTGGCACGACCCGACGGCAGTCTAGCCTCCCGTTCGATTCCCCGGTGTTCTTCCCGTCGTTCCCCCAGCCGCAGCGCCATGGCCACTCCGGACGACCCGTCGACCGATCCTCTCCCCCCCGCCGCTGGAGACCAGCGTCCGCCGAGGCCTCCAGGGAAGCGCGGCGGCGATGCCCCGCGGCGGAAGAAGGAGGCTCCCGCCACCGGTCAGTCGACCGGGAAGGCGACGGGCAAGGCCGACAAGATCCTCCGGGTGGAGCAACGGACAACCACCGTGGCGGGAGAAGGGGAGATGGTCATGCTGCCGAGCCTCGCGGCCCCGGCTTGGGAGCTTGTGCATCCCCGCTGCGCCCGGCGGAGGCGCGAGGACATCGGCGAAGTCGAGGCGATGATCGAGGCGGGGGAGACGGAGATTGCCCGAGAAGAGCTCGTCTGGCTCCTCTCCGAGTGCCCCGACTTCCTCGAAGCCCATCTCCAGCTCGGTCTGCTCGCGCTGGAAGAGGATGACCCGAAGCTCGCCCGCGGCCACTTCGGCCGGGCCGTCGAGCTCGGCTTCAGGGCGCTGGAGACGGCGGGAAATCCCCGGCCGCTCCCCTACTCGCTTCCCGGCAATCGACCGTTCTTCGAGTCGGCCAAGGGGCTCGTTCACGCCCTCCTCGAATCGGGCCGCAAGGGAATGGCCCTCGACACGGCGAAGAAGGTGGCGGCGCTGGATCCGGTCGATCCACTCGGCCTCCTTCGTCTCGCCGCGGCTGACGGGGGAGGAAAGCATGGCTGACGGGCCCCATCCACGGCCAAAGGCACGCTTCATCGTGTTGGAGGGAATCGACGGCTCCGGCAAGTCATCGCAGGTGGCACCGCTTGTGGAGTGGCTCCGGGGCCGCGGCCACGCTGTGGTGGCCTGCCGCGACCCCGGGGCCACGCCCGCCGGCGACGCCATCCGACAGATCCTTCTCCACCGTGAGGAGATTCCGCTGGCACCGACGACGGAGATGCTCCTCTACATGGCCGCGCGGGCGCAGTTGGTAAGCGCCCTAATCGCTCCAGCGCTGGAGCGCGGCGCGTGGGTCGTGTCGGACCGCTACCTCCCGGCGAACATCGTCTACCAGGGGCATGCCGGAGCGCTCGATCCGGAGGTTGTCCGCGCCGTCGGTGGCATCGCCACCGGCGGGATCGCCCCCGATCTCGTCCTCCTCCTCGACCTCGACCCCGCCGCCGCCACGGCCCGCATGAATCGCCCGCTCGATCGCCTCGAGAGCCGCGGGGACCAGTTCCGTCACCGGCTGCGTGCGGGCTATCTCCGCGAGGCGGCGGCGGCCCCCGAACGATTTGAAATCGTCGACGCGACGGCCGACATGGCGACCGTCGGCGCGCAGATCCGCGCCGCGGTGGCGCGGCGGCTGAATTGAGGTCAGAGAGACGGATCGCTCCCCGGGGAAAGGTTTCACGATGGGCTGGCAGGGCATCGAGGGGCATGACGATGTCGTCGGCAGATTCGTCGCCGCCGAGGCGCGCGG
>SIAG01000077.1 GCA_009691925.1 Planctomycetaceae bacterium | reverse complement strand
TCTCCGATTCCGGACCCAGGGCTCATCCCCGCGGGTGGCGAATCGATTGTGTGGCCGTGAGATGGATTGCGTCGATGAAAAAGGTTAGACTTTTCTCATCGTGATGCATTTGGCTGTGCGCCGGCAGTGAGGGGGCAAGCTCTCTGTCTGCGGTCTGGTCGGTGGGCACCGTCCGGATCGGGATCCGGACGATGGCCACCGCCGGCCGTTTGCACCCTGCGCACGGGAGGGTTGTTCCCATGGCGACGCATGTTTCCTCGTGCCGATCTGGCGTAATCGCCTCCCTTCGAGGCTTGCGGCTGGCTGTCTTTGTTGCACTGGCCGCCGTCACCGCGGCCGTGGCTGTCGCCCGCGAAGGGGACGAGCACTTCGGCATCCCGCAGGTCAAGTTCATCAATGAGCAGGTGGCGGCCGGCTGGGCCGACGCTAAGCTCAAGCCGTCGGAAGCGGCGTCCGATCAGGAATGGTGCCGCCGGGTCCATCTCGATGTCATCGGCCGGATCCCGACGGTCCGGGAACTCGACGACTTCGTGGCCGACAGTTCCCCGGTCAAGCGGGCCAACCTGGTCGGCCGGCTTCTCGGCGATGACTCCGTTGACGAGTATGCCCGCAATTGGGCTGATGTCTGGACGACCGTGCTCATCGGCCGGGGCATGGAAAACGACAATGTCAACCGGAGTGGCATGCGGCAGTGGCTGCGTCGTTCGTTCTCCAAGAATGTCCCCTACGATCGGTTCGTCGCCGATCTCGTCACCGCCTCCGGCGTCAACAAGGCGGGGGAGAAGGGGTTCAACGGCGCTACCAATTTCCTCTCGGGCAAACTCGACGAGAACGGCATCCAGGCCACCGCCAAGACCGCGCAGATCTTCCTCGGGCTCCAGGTGCAGTGCACGCAGTGCCACAACCACCCGTTCAACAAGGGGAAGCAGAATCAATTCTGGGAGTTCAACGCCTTCTTCCGACAGGCGAAGGCGCTGCGGCATTTCGAGGAGACCCGCGAGGTTCAGGCGATCGAGTTAGTCGACGAGGATTGGGCCGGCGAAGGGGGGAATGCCGCTCAGGCCGAGCTCTACTACGAGCTCCGCAATGGCCAGATGAAAGTCGCCTATCCGGTGTTCATCGACGGCACGACCGTCGACGCCAACGGTTACCTCCCGGCGAAGCTGGAGGATGGCACGGACTACGGTGTGAACCGTCGCCAGGCCCTGGCGGAGCTGATTGTCGACAGCCCATTGATGCCGAAGGCCGCGGTGAATCGGATCTGGAGCCACTTCTTCGGCTATGGATTCACCCGTCCGATCGACGATCTGGGTGATCACAACGCGCCGTCGCACCCCGAATTGCTCGACGGCCTCGGCGAGCGGTTCCGCGAGCAGAGCTTCGACACGAAGGAGCTCATCCGCTGGATCACTCTCTCCCACGCCTACTCGCTCTCCAGTCGGATCGCCAAGGGGAATGCCACCGACGATCCCGCGGTCGGGGAGAAGCCGAAGTTCTCGCATTTCTACCTCCGGCAGATGCGCCCCGAGGAGCTCTATCAGTCGCTGCTCACCGCCACCGAGGCCGATCAGGCCGAGGAAAAGGGGGAGAAGGGAGCCCGGAAGAAGGACGAATGGCTGTCGCAATTCACCATCGCGTTCGGCACCGACGAAGGGGATGAGGCGACCACCTTCAACGGGTCGATCCCCCAGGTGCTGATGATGTTCAACGGCGATCTGGTCAAGACGGCAACGGAAACCGGCAAGGGGGGATTCCTCGACCGCGTCGCCACTTCCGGCATGTCCAATGCCCATCGCATCGATACCCTCTACGCCGCGGCCCTGGCCAGAAAGCCGACCCGCAAGGAGATCAAACTCGCCAACCAGTTAATGGTGGCCCGCAAGGGGGATGCGATCAGCGCCCTCCAGGACATCTGGTGGGCCGTCCTCAACTCCAACGAGTTCATCATCAACCACTGAAGCGGATTCTTCCCCCCGACGATCGGCTCTGCACCCCGGGACTCCGGGCCTTGATTCACTCCTTCCAACACCTCCCAGCCCAATCCTTCCCGAGGAACCCTGCCATGTCCGTCACCAGCCGTTTCATCGACGGGATGAGCCGCCGACACTTCATGAGTCATGTGGCCGGCGCCGCTGCCCTCGCCGCCCCTGCGACGGCGTTTACCAACTCGATCCTCGCCAACGCCGCCGATCTGAAGCGGCGGCACAAGGCGGCCATCCTCCTCTGGATGGGGGGCGGCCCGAGCACCATGGATATCTGGGACCTGAAGCCGGGGGCGGCGACAGGCGGCCCCTTCAAGCCGATCTCCACGAGTGCCGATGGGATCCAGATCTGCGAGCACATGCCGCTGATGTCGCAGCAGATGCACCACATGTCGCTCGTCCGATCGATGAGCACGCGGGAAGCGGACCACATGCGCGGCCGCTACTACATGCATACCGGCTACGTGCCGAATCCCAATGTCGAGCACCCAAGCTACGGCGCCGTGATCGCCCACGAGCTGGCCGATCAGGTCCCCGATCTGGAGATCCCCCCGTTCGTTTCGGTCGGTAGCGGGAGTGTCGGCCCGGGGTTCCTGGGGATGTCGTGGGCGCCGTTCGTTGTCGATGCCAACGGCAACGTCCGCAACCTCGACATGGGGATCGACCCGACCAGGCTGTCGCAGCGGTTGGAGATGCTTTCGGCGATCGAGGACAAGTTTATCGGCGAGAAGCGTGGGGCCTCGTCCGACGACCACGCCAAGGTTCTCTCCAAGACGATCAAACTCATGACGAGCGACCAAATGGAGTCCTTCAAGGTCATGAAGGAGCCCAAGGATGTTCAGGACCGCTACGGTAACACCGGATTTGGCCGCGGATGCCTCATGGCCCGCCGGCTCGTCGAGCAGGGGGTGCCGTTTGTCGAGGTTGATCTCGGCGGCTGGGACAACCATGCCGACATCTTCAAGACGCTCTCCGACACGAAGCTCCCGGAGCTCGACAAGGCAATGGCGGGCTTGGTCTCCGACCTCGCCGAGCGGGGGCTGCTCGACGACACGGCGATCATCTGGATGGGGGAGTTCAGCCGGACTCCGAACATCAACGGCAACGCCGGGCGTGACCACTGGGCGAGGAGTTGGAGCGTCGCCGTGGGTGGCGCCGGATTCAAGCGCGGGGTGGTTGTCGGGGAGACAAGCTCCGATGGCAAAGAGGTGGTGACGGAGCCGTATTCGGCCCAGGACCTCATGGCCAGCGTGCTGAAATCGCTCGACATTTCCCTCGAGACGACGTTCACGGCCAAGAACGGCCGGCCGATGAAGATCGCCAATGCCGGCAAGGTGATCAAGGAGTTGTTCGCCTGACCCGTCGCGCGGATCGCTCACCGGTCAAGCCCCTCCCGGCCGA
Source organism: Planctomycetaceae bacterium (assembly GCA_009691925.1). Classification (GTDB taxonomy): domain Bacteria; phylum Planctomycetota; class Planctomycetia; order Pirellulales; family UBA1268; genus QWOP01. The sequence continues at coordinate 8,984 of SIAG01000077.1, read as the reverse complement.
CCGGAGGGGCGGCGACAGCGCTTGCTTCGGCGGTGAGGTTTTGCCGGCCGGCGGCAGTGGCCAGCCAGCAGTCAGCCGCGATCCGGGAGAGGGCAGGGGCCTTTTCCGGAGGAGAATTGGTGGCGTCGCCTCCCTCCCGGGGACGGTTCGCCCAGTCCTCCTCCTTGTGCTGCCGGCACTCCTTGAGCAGGTGCTCGCGATCTCGGTCGGCTTCACCGACAAGTGGCTAGCGGGAAACCTCCTCGACGGACCGGCATACCTCGCGGCGGTCGGCTTGGTGGGCTACGCTCTGGGGTTTCTTCCCGGGCTCTTTGCCGTCCCGGCCGTGGCGGTCACGGCCCTGGTGGCTCGGTGTGTCGGCGGGGGCGATCTCGTCGGTGCCCGTCGGGCCGCCGGTCAGGCGTTCGTCGTCGGCGCCGTGCTGGTCGGGATCGTGGGGATGGCGGCCGCCGTGGGGGGAAGGCGGCTGGTGGCACTCCTCGGACTACCTGCCGAGAGCTCCGCCCTGGCGATGGAGTACCTCGCGATCGTCATCCCGGCTCTCCCTGCGATGATGATCATCGGCGTCGGGGTGGCGATCCTCCGGGGCTCCGGCGACATGGTGGCGGGATTGGTGTCGATGACGGTCGTGAACCTCGTCAACGCCGGCGCTAGTTACGCCCTGGCGGCCGGGGTCGGCGGGCTGCCACGCCTCGGCTGGCAAGGCTTGGCGTGGGGCACGCTCATCGGCTACGGCTGTGGGGCGATCTGCACGCTGTGGCTTCTCCTCCATCGCGATCGGCAACTGAGGCCCGCCCCCGGCGATCTTGTTCCCGACCGGCAGTGGCTCCGGCGGATCCTCTCGGTGGGGTTACCGGCAGGGATGGACGCGATCGGCAACGCCGTTTGCCACCTCTGGTTTCTCTCGGTCGTCAACCGGCTCGGAGATGTCGACGCCGCCGCCCATGCAGTCGCAATCACGATCGAGTCGCTCGCCTTCCTCCCCGGGAGCGCTTTCGGAATGGCCGCGGCGACCCTTTCCGGCCAGTTCCTGGGGGCCCGGGACGAGCGCCGTGCCCGTCAGAGTGTGTGGTTGGCCGCGGCTGGGTGTGTTGGACTGATGTCGGCGATGGGGGCAGTTTTCCTCGTCGCCGCCGATCCGCTCGCGGGCTGGTTCGTGGGGGGCGCCGGCCGACAGCCGGAGGTGGCGGCCCTGACAGCTCGGCTCGTGAGGATCGTGGCCTTCGCCCAGCCCCCGCTGGCGATGCTGATGGTCTTCTCCGGGGGCCTCCGCGGCGCCGGAGCGACCCGTCCACCGCTCGTGGTGAACTTCCTCGGGCTGATCTTCATCCGCCTGCCGCTGGCGATGCTCCTGGCCTGGCCCGGCGTGCCCCTCCCGGGCGGCGCGACGATCGCGGGATGGGGTTTGGGGGCCGTGGGGGCGTGGTATGCGATGGCGATCGACCTCACCGTCCGCGGCGTGGCGATGGCGCTGATTTTTTCCGGGCGGAGATGGATGCGCACCGGCGCCTGACGGTGGCGGCGATCATCCGCGGGGGCGACATCGGGATTGGCATGGCCTTCGGGCGCGGCGACGATACACTTGGCTGAGTTTCGTCGTCCCAGGCCCGGCATTCCGGCCCGACGACCCCACCCGTCGCTTTATGCACGAGCCCGCCCGCGGAGCCCATCGATGGCAGTGGATCTTGATGTAGAACAGTGGACGACCGCCGACGCCTCGGATCTCTACGAAGTGTCGAGGTGGGGGAACGGCTACTTTTCGGTCGGCCCCAACGGCAACCTGCTCGTCCATCCCGACAAGGATCCGACGAAGAGCATCGACCTGAAGTCGCTCGTCGACCGCCTCCAGGTGCGCGGGATCGATCTCCCCATCCTCCTCCGCTTCGCGGAGATCCTCCAGCACCGCCTCGGTGAGATTCACGGGGCTTTCGCCACCGCGATGAAGGAGGCCGGGTACCGGGGGGATTACTGCTGCGTCTACCCGGTGAAGGTCAACCAGCAGCGGCAGGTCGTCGAGGAGGTGCTCCAGTTCGGCCGCCCCTACCGCTTCGGCCTCGAGGCGGGCAGCAAACCCGAGCTCCTTGCCGTCATCGCCCTGGCCGACAACGACACGCCGATCATCTGCAACGGATTCAAGGATCCGGAGTTCATCGAGACGGTGATGCTCGCGCAGAAAATCGGGCGCAACATCATGCCGGTGGTCGAACGGTTCTCCGAACTGCAGCTGATTCTCGAATACGCCGAAAAGCTCGGTGTCCGCCCGCGGATCGGCATGCGCGTCAAGCTCGCCGCCCGCGGGAGCGGTCGGTGGCAGGCGTCGGGGGGATTCCGCAGCAAGTTCGGGCTGACGGCCGGCGAGCTCCTCCGCGGGCTCGAGGTGCTCTCGGCCCGCGACATGCAAGACTGTTTCCAAATGCTCCACTTCCACCAGGGGAGCCAGATCACGAACATCCGCCACATCAAGGCGGCGCTCACCGAGGCGTCGCGGATGTACACGGAGCTGGTGAAGCGGGGCGCTGGGCTGCGCTTCCTCGACGTCGGCGGCGGTCTGGGCGTCGATTACGACGGCTCCCAGACGAACTTCGAATCGAGCGTCAACTACAGCCTTCAGGAATATGCCAACGACGTCGTCTACCACGTTCAAAACGCCTGCGACGAGGCGGGTGTGCCCCATCCGACGATCATCTCCGAGAGTGGCCGCGCGGTCGTCGCCTACCACAGCATGCTGATCTTCGGCGTGCTCGGGATCTCCGAGCACGGCGGCAACGGCGAGGTAACGGAGCCGGCCGTCGAAGCCGAGCAGCCACTCCATGACCTCATGGAGACCTACCAAAACCTCAATATTCGTAACCTCCTCGAGAGCTACCACGATGCTCAGCAGGCGCTCGACACGGCGATGAGCCTGTTTGCCAGCGGCTACCTGCCGCTCGATCAGCGATCGGCGATCGAAAATCTCTACTGGTCGATCTGCCGCCGGATCAGCAAGCTCTCGAAGCAACTCGATTTTGTCCCCGAGGAGCTCGAGGGGCTGACGGCCGCGCTCTCCGACACCTACTTCTGCAACTTCTCCCTCTTCCAGTCGATCCCCGACAGCTGGGCGATCAAGCAACTTTTCCCGGTGATGCCGATTCACCGTCTCAACGAGCGCCCGACCCGGGAGGCCGTGCTCGGAGACGTAACGTGCGATTCCGACGGGAAGATCGACCAGTTCATCGACCGCCGCGACGTCAAACGCACCCTCCCGCTCCACCCCTTGCAAAACGAGCCCTACTACCTCGGGGCTTTTCTCATCGGTGCTTACCAGGAGATCCTCGGCGATCTTCATAACCTGTTCGGCGACACCAACGCCGTCCATGTCAGCACCGACGCCCGGGGGGAGGTCGTCCTCGACGCGGTCATCAAAGGGGACACCGTGCGGGAGGTGCTCGATTACGTCGAGTTCGATTCCGATCAGCTCGTCCAGCGGCTCCGCGACTCGATCGAGCAGGCGGTGCGCGAAGGGCGGATCTGCGATCAGCAGGCGGGGCGATTCCTCCGCTTCTACGAGGAGGGCTTGGGGGGCTACACCTATCTTGAGGAGCCGACCCGCTCCTGAAGCCGCCGGGAAGGCCGCAGGATCCCGGCCAGGGATCTGGAAAACGGCCTCGCTGCGTGTCGGGGAGGTTGCTAGAGTCCGGTCTAAACACCGGAGTCACCGCAGTGTCACATTCCCGCCGTCGGTCCCCGTGGGTCAGCGCTTTGGCTGCTTCGGCCGTTCTCCTCGGGCTCCACCCGGTCGCCCCGGCCCAGCAGCCCGGAGCGCCCCAGCAGCTCCGCCCGGCGCCCCAGCAGCCCCGCGTGGCCCAAGCTCCACAGGCTGGCGTGGCCCAAGCTCCACAGGCTGGCGTGGCCCAAGCTCCACAGGCCGGCGTGGCCCAAGCTCCACAGGCTGGCGTGGCCCAAGCTCCACAGGCCGGCAATCGACCCCCGCCGCAGAACAACGCCCCCCAGGCACGCCCTCCGCAGCCGGCGGTGCCGCAGCTCTCCCCGGAGGCCGCAGCGGCGCTCGAGCGGCTCCTGACGGCCTGGGAAGCGCGCAACTCCGCAGTCAAGACTTGGTCGTGCGATTTCTACAAGTGGGAATACAACGCCTTCGGGCCGGTCGGCCCCAGTGGCGACCGCCTTGCGTTCGCCGAGAGCACCGGCGAGATCAAGTATGCGATGCCCGACAAGGGGCTGTTCCGCGTCAAGGAATCGAAGCAGTGGAACGCCCAGACGTCGCGTTATGAACAGCGCCCAGGCGATTCGGGCGAGCACTGGGTGTGCAACGGCACGAGCATCTACGAGTTTCGCCACGGCGACCGGCAGCTGCGCGAGACGAAACTCCCCCCCGAGATGCGTGGCAAGGCGATCAGCGACGGGCCGCTGCCATTCGTGTTTGGTGCCAAGGCCGACACACTCAAGAAACGCTACGTGATGCGGATCCTCCCGACGCCGGCCGGCGTGACTGACCAGGTCTGGCTCGAGGCCCTGCCACGGACGCAAGCCGATGCCGCGAACTTCTCGAAGGTTGAGCTGATCCTCGGGGCCCGTGATCTGATCCCGTTCGCGATCCGCATCTACAAGCCAGGTGGGCAGGATCAGGATGTCTACCAGTTCATCCAGACCACGAGTCTCATCGACAAGGGGCTCGATCTGATCCGGGATTTCTCCAAGCCGGTCACGCCGCTGGGCTACACGTTCATCCTCGAGGATGGCAACGCTGCGGCCGCGGCGCAGTCGACATCCCTGCCGGCAGCTCCCCCACGGAATCGCTGACGCGACCGCCGCGGCGCCACTTGCTCGCCGTTGGATTCCCTCCCGGTATACTCGGGACCTCTAAGCCGGCACGGCCGGCCCAGGGTGCTTGCCTGCCCTCCCGGGGGCGGTCGCCTCGGTCGGGAGGTACCGGGCCAGAACAGCTTTCGAGGGATCCCATGCCGCTGATTGATCCATCGCACCCGCTCGGGAATCTCCTCCAGCGCGACCGCCGCTACAAACTCGATGCCTACATGTTTGTCCTCGAGGCGTTGTCTTATGCCCAGGAGACGCTCAACCTCGGCGAGGAGCCCCCCGAGGAGGATCTGGAGGCCCGGCCCGTGGAATCGTCGGTGCCGGCCCGCTCCCGGTCTGGAAAGCCGAAACGTCGCCCCGCCGAACGGCATCTGACGGGGCAGCAGCTCTGTGAAGCGGCCCGCCGCTACGCGTTGCAGCAGTACGGATTCATGGCCCGGACGGTCCTCGGCACCTGGGGTATCCACAGCACGCGCGATCTCGGTGAGATCGTCTTCAACATGATCGAAATCGGGCAGATGAGGAAGACGCGCAAGGATAAGCGGGAAGACTTCCACGACGTCTATGATTTCGACGAGGCCTTCACTCGCGACCTCTCTTTCAGCGTCCCCGACAATGCCTAGGTCGCGATCCCGCAAGGGGGCTCCCAGGTGCACCTTCTCCGCAGGCTTGTGGGGCATGGGCCCTGCCCTCGATGACAGCTGATGCGTTGGCCCGCTTGGAGCCATGATTTGGAGCCGTGACTTGGTAGCTGCCCGCCCCGATCCCCGTCCCCTGCCGGGTGCCCCGTCCGCGAGCCCGTTGGTCCCCGCTAGCCTCGCCGTAGCGGCCCTCGCCGTGGCGGCCTTCGTCGAATCGATCTGGTTGCTGTTTCTGGGATGGATGGCCATCCGCGGTGGATGAGATCGCCGCGCGGGAAGAGAAGCCATGAACACGCTGTTTGACTCGCTGCCCCTCGGAGCTGCGTTCCTCCCGCTCGGGATCTATCTCCTCGTGCTGGGATGGGTGCATCTGCGCCGCCGCCCGCTTGCCATCGCGGGGGTCTGGGACGGCATTCTCCTTGGGGCGAGCCTCCTCGGGCTCGTCACTGTCGGCCCGATCGCGCTGGTGCGTCCGGCCGCCGGTGTCTCGTCGTGGAGCTGGCCGATGCTGATCCTCGGGTTTTGTCTGGTCGTCGCCTTGTGTGTGCTCGTCTCCCGTCCGCGGTTGATCGTCTACAACATCAGCGTCGAGCAGATCAGGCCCCTGGTGGCCGAGGTGGCGTCTGATCTCGATCCGCAGGCGCGCTGGGCCGGCGAGACGGTGGCGCTGCCGACCCGGGGATTGCAGGTTCACCTCGACGGCGATGGCAGCCTCCGCACCGTCAGCCTAATCGGGGTCGGCCGGCGCTCGGCCCACGAGGGGTGGAGCGAGTTCAGCCGCCGGGTCCGCCAGGCCTCGCGCCGGCTCCCTGTCCGCGCCAGCCCCTGGGGGGGCGTGTTCGCCGGGATCGGGGCGGTGCTCGTGCTTCTCGCCTCCTGGAGTATCGCGGCGGCCCTCTCCGATCGCCGGCCGCCGCTCGAGCCGACTCTCGCCCCCGCCCCCCAGGCGGTCCACTTCGGCCAGCGTCCCCCTTCCGTGCAACCCTGAGCCCTTCCCCGCGGTATCACCATGACCACCCCGATCGACCTCTCCGCCCACGACATCACCGCGCCGATTTCGATCCGCAACGCGCCGCCGGCGTTCCTCTACGAAGAGGCCGTGACGCGGGAGCGGGCCGGGATCGTCGCCAGTGGGGCGATCGCCATCCGTTCCGGGGCGAAGACGGGGCGGAGCCCGAAGGACAAACACGTCGTCCGCGACCCCGCCTCGGAGCAGGACGTCTGGTGGGGGCCGGTCAACCATCCGATCGACAACCACACCTTCCTCCTCAACCGCCAGCGGGCCGTCGACTACCTCAACACCCGCGACCGGATCTACGTCTGCGACGGTTTCGCCGGATGGGATCCCTCCTCTCGTGTCAAGGTCCGCGTGATCTGTGCCCGCGCCTATCACGCGCTCTTCATGCACAACATGCTCATCCGCCCCACGGCCGCGGAGTTGGAGCGCTTCGGTCATCCCGATTACGTGATCTATAACGCTGGCCAGTTCCCTGCCAACGTCCTCACCGAGCAGATCGCCAGCAAGACGAGCATCGATCTTTCCCTCGAGCGCCGCGAGCAGGTGATCCTGGGGAGCGAATACGCCGGTGAGATGAAGAAGGGGGTGTTCACCCTCATGCACTGGCTGCTGCCGGGGCGGGGAATCCTCTCGATGCACTGCTCGGCGAACGAGGGGCCGCGGGGGGATGTCTCGCTGTTCTTCGGCCTCTCCGGCACCGGCAAGACGACCCTCTCCGCCGATCCGGCCCGCCGGCTGATCGGGGACGATGAGCACGGCTGGGGAGACAACGGCGTGTTCAACATCGAGGGGGGCTGCTACGCCAAATGCATCGGCCTGTCGGCGGCGAAGGAACCGGAGATCCACGCCGCGATCCGCTTCGGCACGGTGCTGGAGAATGTCGTCTACGACGACCTCACCCGGGAGGTCGACTTCGAATCCGCGGCGATCACCGAGAACACCCGGGCGGCCTACCCGATCGAGTTCATCGACAACGCGCTGATCCCCTGTGTTGCCGGCCACCCCCGCCACTGCATCTTCCTCACCTGCGACGCCTCCGGTGTCCTCCCTCCGGTCAGCCGCCTCTCGCGCGAGCAGGCGATGTATCACTTTCTCTCCGGATATACCGCCCGGGTCGCGGGAACCGAGATGGGGGTGGTGGAGCCGCAGGTGACCTTCTCAACCTGCTTCAGTGCCGCGTTCCTCGTCCGCCACCCGGCCGTCTACGCCCGACTCCTCGCCGAGAAGCTCTCCCGCCACGGTGCCCAAGCGTGGCTGGTAAACACCGGCTGGACGGGGGGGGCCTACGGCCAGGGGCGACGCATCGATCTGGCCTCGACCCGGCGGATCATCGACGCCATCCACAGCGGCGCCCTCGACCGGGCGGCAGTGGAGCGCGATCCAGTGTTTGGCCTCGACGCCATCACCGAGGTGCCGGGGGTTTCCCCGCAGATCCTCGTCCCGGCGCGGGCGTGGGAAGATTCCCGCCTGTGGGAGCGGGCCGCCCGATCGTTGGCGGCCAAGTTCCGGGAGAATTTTTCCCCATATGCCGAGCAGGCCGGTGCTGACGTCGTGGCCGCCGGCCCGCAGGGCTAGGCGTGGGTCGCTGGCAGACCGGGGAACAGTCCTTTTTTTGGCCTCCCCCGCAGAATCTGTGGGTGACTTCCGACTCGGGTGGATGGCTCAGAAGAAACCCCTTGGTGCATTCGATCCCAAGAGCGGCTTTAGAGCCGTCAGCTGTGCTGGCGGTTTTTCGCCTGGCACAAGCAATCCGCGCCGGCAGCCGCCTTGCCGTGCCGGCAGCCGCCTTGCCCGCCCCCTTGATTCAATTCCCGCCCGGTTCAGACCGGTCGCGGACAGGCGCTGGTGCCGGCGCGGAATCCGGGAGTGTGACGAGTCGCCGGTGGGGGAAAAGTGTCTTTCAGATTTCCATTTCTGCGCGTGGTGCGTGCGATGTGGGAAAAATAAATCGGGGGAAAAGTGATCGGCCGGCCGTGGCTCACGGAAGCACCGAGAGACTTTGGACATCGCCTTGGATTGGCCTTGACGTAAAAAAGGGAGGTGGTCTGTTACATTTTGGGGGGGAGGTTTTCCGGCCCTCCGATGAATGCAGATCTGCTCTTCAAAAGGATCAATCCAATGGCCCGCTTTTCTTTGCAAGCCTTTTCCCTTTGGCTGGCCGCCTTGGCCTGCCTGCCGTTGGGCTCTATGGCCAACGCCGAGCCGCTCCAGTGGGTGACGGTCGGTGACCCGGGAAACACGGCTGATACCGCTCCTGCTGGTTTTGGTGCCGTGGCGACTTCATTCCAGATCATGAAGTACGAGTTTACGAACCAGCAGTACACCGACTTCCTAAACTCTGTGGCTGCGACCGACACCTACTCGCTCTACATCCCGAGCATGGGCAGCGAAGCCCGTGGCGGCATCACGCAATCCGGGTCGTCTGGTGCGTACACCTATTCAGTCAAGACCAACATGGGCGACAAGCCGGTGAACTTCGTGAGTTGGTTCGATGCGGCACGAGTGTCCAACTG
>SIAG01000076.1 GCA_009691925.1 Planctomycetaceae bacterium | reverse complement strand
GAGGCGTCCGACGCAGCCCTCGATCACCACCAGCCCTCCGGTCATTCCCTGCGACTGGCCGGGGAGGGCCGCTGCGGCGTCGTCGCCGGCATCCCCTTCGATCCGGACGATGCCCCCGCTGATGCCGGCTGCGAGCCACTGCCCCGCTGATCCGGCGACCACCAATTCGCCCCCTGTCATCCCGGTGGCGGCCCGGTGGCCGACGCCGCCGGCGACCTCGATCCGGCCCGAGCCCATCCCCGCACCGAGGTTGTCGACCCGCGAGAAGTCGCCCAGGCAGTCGATCCGTCCGTCGGGAGCGAGGTTGCCCGAGACCACGAACGCCGCGGCGAGCGGCAGGGACTGGCCGTCCACGGCGATCGTGATTCGTTCGATTGCTGCTAGGTCGTGCCCCGCCAGCCGATCGGGCGTGACGCCGGCGAGATCGACGGTGGCAGTGGTGGGGAGGCCGTCACGCGGCCGGAGAACGAGCGGCACCGACAGAATCCCTCGCAGGGGGAAGCGAACGGGGCCCGCGGGAGCTCAATCCCGCGGGCCCGACGCTCCCATCATACCGCCCCATACCGCCAGCCGACGGATCGGGCTGGTGGCTCCAGCCGGTCAGGCGCCCCGAACCTCCACCTTCCGCGGCTGGCAGGCCGCCAGCTTTGGGCAGACGACCGTCAGCACCCCGTCGACGAGACGGGCTTCGACCCGTTGGGAATCGATCGCGACCGGGAGTGTGATCCGCCGCTCAAAGGCGCCGGTGCCCCGTTCCCGCAGAAGCCAGACGACCTTCTCGCCGGTCGGCGCGGCCGTCGACCGTTCCCCGGTGGGCGCGTCGGTGGGCGCGTCGGTGCTGGGCCGTGATCCCTTCAGCACGAGGCTGTCGCCGGCCACCGAGATGTCGACATCGCTGACGCTGATGCCGGGGAGCTCCGCCTCCACGATGAAGGCGTCGAAAGTCTCGCGGAGGTTGACGGCGGGGAAGACGCGCTCTTCCGACCGCGGCCCCCAACCGTGGAGTGGCGGGGCGGTGACAAGCGCGGTCCAGAGTCGGTCGATCTCGTCCCGCAGTTCATCGAGCGGGAGCGCAAACCCGGCGCGGTAAGCAGGCATGGGGAACTCCTCAAGAGGCTGGGATGGAAACGGGGTGGATGTTCGCCCCATTGCCGCGGTGGCCAGCCGCGACGGGGCTGGAAAGAAACAGGTTGCAAAGACCGTGCCGATCGGTTGACTGCCTCCGCTCGAGCCGCCACAACCCCGGTTTTTCGGCCACCGGTGTGGAAAGTGGACAGCGGCGCGGCAAGCTGTGGCGGTGGATCCGCGCGTGCCGGCTGTCAGCTTGGCAGACCGGCGAAAGTGGCTCCCCGGGGGGCTGGTGGCGAGTTGTGGGGAGGGGTGGATTCCCTATACTGCGAGCGCTGTTCACAAACCTGACTGACGCGCCATCGGCCGCGTCGACTTACCGTTGTCATGGGATCCTCATGCGTTTCACCCTGCTCGACCGTGTGACCGCCATCGACCCCGGCAAGAGCATCACGGCGATCAAGACGCTGACGCTCTCGGAGGAATACCTTGCGGATCATTTTCCCCGCTTCCCTGTCATGCCGGGCGTGCTGATGCTCGAGTCGATGACCCAGGCCGCGGCCTGGACGATCCGGCTTGGGGAGGACTTCGCCCACGCGATCGTCGTTCTGCGGTCGGCAAAAAACGTCAAATACGGGGATTTCGTCGAGCCGGGCAAGGTGCTCACGGTGACCGCCGAGGTCCTCTCCCAGGACGAGACAACGACCAAGATCAAGGCCACCGGCACCGTCGGCGGCCGCACGAGCCTCACCGCCCGGCTGACGCTCGAACGCTACAACCTCGCCGATCGGGTGGCCCACGGCGACGCCCTCGATGCCCGGGTGCGCGGTGAGATGCGGAAGTTGTGGGCGGTTCTCCATCCCGCCGGGCGCGGGGTCGGCGCCATTCGGCCGGTCGTCTACGGCGCCGCTGTGGGCCCAGCGGCCGGGCCGCTGTCGCTCTCGGCGGCCGGCTCCCGGACGGGGGCAACGGTCACTCCTCCGGGCGATGTCGCGCCGCTGGCGGGGCGTTGACCGGCCGCGTGGCTTTCCGGCTTCCCGTGGCTTTCCGGTCTGGTCTTTGGGGGAGCGTGGTTCGCGGCGCCCCTGCCCCGCGTTTTTTGCCTGGAAACAGTCACCCCGCGGTGGCATGTTCAGCCCGGTCTCGGGGCCGCTCGACGCCGGTATTTAGGGCAAACTCGAGCCTCCGTGCCTCCGCGTTGGCGGGGTTATATTTGCCGATTGGGCAAAATCCCCACCCTTTCCGGGTTTCCACGGCGGCAGCATCTCATTAAAACCTGTGGAGGTTACGCCGACGCCCCATTCCCCGTTTCCAAGGTGACACGTCGATGCCGTCCCGCGATGAAATCTTCGAAAAGGTCAAGACCGCGCTAATCGATGCCCTGGGTGTCGATGACGACGAAGTGACTCCCGGCGCGACGATGGTCGGTGATCTGGGAGCCGAATCGATCGACTTCCTCGACATCGTCTTTCGCCTCGAAAAGTCGTTCGGCATCAAGATCCCGCGGGGTGAACTGTTCCCCGAGGATGTCCTTTCGAGCACGGAGTTCGTCTCCAACGGGAAGGTGAACGCCGCCGGACTGGCCGCGCTCAAGGCCCGCATGCCATTTTACGATTTGACGAAGTTTGAGCAGAATCCGAGCGTGCAAAACTTCCCCAACATGCTCACCGTCGAGGACATGGTCCGCTACGTGCAGAGCAAAGTGGGCGCTTGACGATTCTCCCGATGCGCTCGTCCCACGGTGCGGCGGGGTTGTTTCCCGCCGCCGATTGCCTTCCCCTGCGGTAACCGGCCTCCCGGCAAAGCTCTCCATGCGCTGGTTCTGGATCGACCGGTTCGATGAGTTCGTCCGCAACCGTCACGCTGTGGCGGTGAAGAACGTCTCGCTGGCGGAGGAGCACCTCCACGACCATTTCCCCGGCGCAGCGCTGATGCCCAACTCGCTCATCGTCGAGGGAATGGCACAGACGGCGGGGCTGCTCGTGGCCGATGCGATTGATTACAACCGCCGCGTCGTGCTCGCGAAGGTGGCAGGGGCGGAGTTCTATTTTGATGCCGTTCCTGGTGACACGATCCGCTTCCGGGCGGAGATCCTCGATCTGAAGCCAGCGGGCTCGTTCACGAAGGTCTCGAGCACCGTCGACGAGCGGTTGCAGGGCGAGGCAGAGCTTTTCTTCGCCCATCTCGAGCCGGGTGAGGGGGTGCCGAAGCTCTTCGAGCCGGACGAGCTCCTCAAGTGGCTTGATCAGATGCACATCTACGACATCGGCCGCGACGAGTCGGGGCAACCGCTGCAGCGGCCCGATTGGTGAGCGGGCCCGATCGGCCCGGCGATGGCAATGCCCGTGCCGGGAGGTGCGGGGGGTGACAGGAGGAGTCGACATGGAATCCGGGGTAGGGAGCGCTGGCAGCGTGGTGCACGATTCCAATCGGCGGCGCGTCGTGATCACCGGGATCGGCTGCGTGACGCCGCTGGGCGTTCGCGTCGAGGAACTGTGGGCCAATCTCAAGATCGGGGCTTCGGGGGTCGGCTGGACGACCGTCTTCGACGCCTCGGGCTTCCCCACGAAGATCTCCGCCGAGGTCCGCGACTGGACGATCGCCGACGAAGGCGAGCCGATCCAGCGCTGGCAGCACTGTGGCCGCCACACCCGCTTTGCGGCCGGGGCGGCGCTCCAGGCGATGCGCGACGCCGGCTTGCCCAACGGGCTCGAATCCGACCCGACGCGGATGGGGGTCTACCTCGGCAGTGGCGAGGGCCAGCAGGATTTCGCATCCTTCACGAAGATGATGGCCATGTCGATTGAGGGGGGCAGTCTCGACATCGCCAAGTTCACGCGAATCGGCCTCGAGACGCTCCATCCGCTCTCGGAAGTAGAGCAGGAGCCGAACATGCCGGCGGGGCATCTCGCCGCGATGTTCAACGCCAACGGCCCGAACCTCAACTGCCTCACCGCCTGTGCCGCCTCGAGCCAGGCGATCGGTGAGGCGGTCGAGCTCGTCCGCCGCGGCGAGGCCGATGTGATGCTGTCGGGGGGCACGCACAGCATGATCCACCCCTTCGGTGTCACCGGCTTCAATCTCCTCACCGCGCTCTCGACGCGCAACGATGACCCGACCAAGGCGAGCCGACCGTTCGACAACGAGCGCGACGGGTTTGTTCTCGGCGAGGGGGCGGCGATGGTGGTGCTCGAAGAGCTCGAGCATGCCAAGCGCCGCGGGGCGAAGATCCACGGCGAGCTCCTCGGCTACGGCTCCACCGCCGATGCCTACCGGATCACCGACACCCATCCGGAGGGGCGCGGGGCGAGCGCCTGCATCCGCATGGCCCTGGCCGATGCGGGGATCAGCGCCGACACCATCGACTATATCAACGCCCACGGCACGAGCACCGACGTCAACGACAAGGTCGAGACGCTCGCCATCAAGACGGTCTTCGGTGAGCGGGCCTACAAGATCCCGGTGTCGAGCACGAAGAGCATGATGGGGCACTTAATAGCCGCGGCCGGGGCCACTGAATTGATCGTCTGCCTCCTTGCCATCCGCGACGGGATTGTTCCCCCGACGATCAACTACGAGAATCCCGACCCGAACTGCGATCTCGACTACGTGCCGAACGTCGCCCGTGTCGCCCGCTGCGAACGAGCCCTCTCCAACAGCTTCGGCTTCGGCGGCCAAAACATCTCCCTCGTCGTCGGCCGCTACACCGGCTGACCGGGTAGGAACTCGCGGTAGCAGTCCTGTGGGTGGTTCGTCGGCGGGGCCGGCAAAAGTTTCGTCGTTTCTCGGAGGCACCTCGTCACTCCTCAAGCGTTCGCCGATCCCCGCCTCGCCTGAGCCTGGGGTTCAATCGGACCTCGTCAGCGCTGCGTAGCGACGGGGCCTGGGCGATCCCGAAGCCACGTTTGAGCCTGAACTCTCGGTGGCGGGCCTGAGGGTGGTTCGGTCGGCCGGGGCGGCAAAAGTCTCGTCGCCCCGCATCGCTTCAGACTAGTCACGCGGGCCGTTCGGAGCGGTAGGCGCGATCGGGGACTCCTCGAGCGTTCGCCGACCCCGGCCTCGTCCTGTGCGCTGGTGAGGAAGCCCGTCGCGAAATGCTTGGCGATCCCGAAGTCCCGCCAGCGGCCCTCTCAGTCTTGCCGGCGACGGATCGCTGCTGCCGCCAGCCGGCGCGCGAGGGCCGGATCGGCTGCGGCCGCCTGCGCCAGGGATCGCAGCGCCCCGAGGCGGTCGCCACGCACGAGGAGCCCCCGGCCGGTGAGCCAGTCGTGGGCGGCTTGCCAGCGGCGCGGGTCGGCTGCGGCTGTCCAGTGGTCGTCGAGGAGGGCAAGCTCGCGCTCGGCGCGCTTGAATGAGCCGGTGGCGGCGAGGACCTGTTCTGCCCTGCCGAGCGCGGCGCTGCGCACCTGGGCGACGATGTCGGCGACGCGGATGCCAAGGCGATCGGCGGTGACCCGATCGGCACTGGCGCCGTCGAGCGGATCGGGGCGGCCGGAGCGGCGCGCGGCGGCGGCGGCGCGGACAACGAGCGTCGCCACCGCCACCTTCTCGTCGCGGGCCGAGGAAAACTGCCCGTCGTGGAGCCGGTAGTCGAGGAGGGCTTCGGGGAGATTGGCGAGATCGAAGCGGTCGGCAAGTCGCAGCCAGAGGTCGTAGTCTTCGACATACGACTGCGGCCGGTAGCCACCGACGGCGAGAACGGCCTCGCGGCGGAGCATGACGGTGGGGTGGGCCAGCGGCGGGGCGAGGGGGAGAAAACGCCGGCAGGCTTCAGGCGCGAGCGGGAGCCGGCTCTCGATCGTGGTGGCTCGGTCATCGACGAGGAGCCGCGTCTGCGTGCCGAGCGCGGCCACGGTCGGGTGGCGCTCCAGGAAGGCGAACTGGCGGGCGAGCCTGTCGGGATGGGAAATATCGTCGGCGTTCATCAGCGCCACGATCCCCGAGCGGGCCCGCTCGATCCCCTCCTGGAGCGTCGCGGCGAGGCCGCGGTTGGGGCGGCTGGTGACAACAATTCGACGGTCGCGGCGGGCGAAGTCTTCGAGGGTCTGCCGCGAGCCGTCGGTCGAGCCGTCGTCGATCGCCAGCAGCTGCCAGTCGGCAAGCGTCTGTGCTCGGATGCTCTCCACGGCGGCAGCGAGGAAATCCCCGGCATTCCACACCGGGAGCACGACGGTCACGCGCGGCTGGTCGGGGGGGGAGGAAGCGGTCATGCCGAAAGCCTACCACCCCCCGGTGGTCGCCCCTCCCGGCGGTTTCGTTGATCAGCGACGGGGCTGGGAAAACATCCGCTTGACGGCGGAGCGGGGCTGGTGTATTAGTATATCAATACACATGCGAGCCGGGCCGCGGCCCGGAGTGACGTTGTCCCAGCCTCCTCCGATCTTCGTCGTCCATCCCTCGTCGGGCGTGCCGATCTATCGGCAGCTTGCCGATCAGGTCGAGGCGCTCGTGGCAGGGGGGAGGCTCCGCCCCGGCGACATGGTGCCGAGCGTCCGCCAGGTGGCGGCGGCCCTGGGGATCAACCCGATGACGGTCTCGAAGGCCTGGAGCCGGCTCGAGGCCGATGGGGTCCTCCAGCGCGACCGGGGGCGGGGGATGGTGGTGGCCGTGCCGCGCGATCGGGAGGCGGGGAGCCTAGCCGAGCGGAAGGCGCAGGTTCGACCGCTTGTCGATCAGGCGGTGGTTCGCGGGCTGCAGCTCGGGCTCACGCCGGCGCAGCTGATGGCGGTGGTGAAAACATCCCTCGAGGAGAAGGCGACATGAACGGGAACGGTGTGGCGGCTGACGCGATCGACGTGTCGGGCCTCGTCAAATGCTTCGACACGCGGGCGGTCCTCGCCTCGATCGATCTGCGGGTGCCGCGGGGGCAGGTGATCGGCCTCCCCGGCCCCAACGGCTCTGGGAAAAGCACGCGCATCAAATGCCTGCTCGGCTTGCTCAAGGCCGACGAGGGCTCCGCGACCGTCCTCGGCACCGATGCCTGGCAGCTGGCCGATCGGGAGAAGGCCCGGATCGGCTACGTGCCCCAGGAAGCGACGCTCTATCCCTGGCTGACGGTGAGCCAGACGGTGGCCTACGTGTCGAGCTTTTATTCCAGCTGGGATCGGGCCTGGGGAGAGGAGCTTCTGCGCCGCTGGGATCTGCCGCTGGGCCAGCGCGTCGGCCCACTCTCGGTGGGGCAAAAGCAAAAGCTCGCCCTCGTGCTCGCCCTCGGCCACCGCCCCGAGCTCCTCATCCTCGATGAGCCGGTGGCGAGCCTCGATCCGGTCGCCCGGCGCTGGTTTCTGGAAACTGTCCTGGAGACGGCGGGCGCCGGCGCCGGCACCGTCCTTTTCTCCACCCACATTACCTCCGATCTCGAGCGCGTCGCCTCGCATGTGGCGCTGCTCCGGGAAGGGAAGGTGACGTTTCACGACGAGATCGACGTTCTCAAAGACCGGGTCAAGCGGCTGCGGATCGAGGCCCAGGCCGATCTGCCGGCGGATCTCCACTTGCCGGGGACGCTTCGCCAGGAGGTCCACGGCCGGCAGGCGCTGGTGACGGTCGACGGTGTCGATGCGGCGCTCGTGGCGGGGGTGCGCGAGAGGTTCGCGGCGGAGGTCGTCGTCGACAATCTCAACCTCGAGGAGATCTTCCTCGAGCTCCACGACCGCGAAGCCGCCGCCACGAACCGAGCGAGGTGAGCCATGGTTGCCATTCTCCGCCAATACGAGCTAGCGCTCTGGGCGATCGTATCGAGGCCCTGGATGCTCCTCATGCTGGGGCTGGGGGTGCTCTTCGTTGGGTGGGGGGCGTTTAAGGGGGCGAGGTACGGCGCGGATCCGGCCGAGCCTGACGGCGTCATGACCGCGGTGCCGGTGGTCGAACGTTCATCCGGCATCGGTAAAAATGAGCTTCATAAGAGCGTTCTGGGAGAGCGGCTCGAGAGTGTCACCAAAATTGATACCGAATCGGAATATGAAATCTTCATCGATGAGAATGGTCAGGCCTTCTATTACGGAAACGGCGGCCGCGATGGTGGATGGAACGTCTTCGAGCAAACCCCCGCGCTCAAGAAGCTCTGGATGAGGCCCCCCGACAGGCTCTCGGAAGAGGGCTGGCGGCGGATCGGTGAGCACACGGCGCTCGAGGTCCTTTCGCTCCCCAACGTCAGGAGCCGGGATCCATCGACACTCGAGCGTTTCCCAACGTTCGCTCGCGCGGCGCTCGAGCAGCTGCCACGACTGCGCGAGCTCGATCTCCGCGGCACCGGTGGGTCGTTCGAGTTGATCAGCACGCGCGGAGGCTGGATCCCGCCGTGTTGGACGACGGCGGCAGGCACCGGCGGGTCTTTCGAGCTTCTGCTCCCGCCCCTGCCGAAGATCGAGGTCCTCGCCATCGGCCACGGGCGGCTCGAAGAGAACCTGCGGACGCTTGCCGACGGCTCGCCCCGGCTCCGCGTCCTCGCCATCCAGACCTGGGCCGACATGCGCTTCACTCCGGCGATGATCGAGAGCTTGACGCGGATGCCGAACCTGCGGAGGGTGTATGTCGCCGGGGCGTATCAGGACTAAGACGAGCCGGCGATGACGCGGCAGGTCAACGAACTTCGCCGGGCGCTACCGGGCGTGGCGGTCCATCCGGGCAACTACCGCGGGTCGCGCGTCAGGACGGCGCTCTGGGCGACGTTGCTCGGGGCGTATTTTCCGTTTGCATTTTGGTTCCAGTCGTCGCTCCTCCTTTCGACCTCGCTTGCCTGGATGCTTCCCCGCAGGCTCGCCCCCCACCTCTTCTGGGCGATGGCGGTGGCCGCGGCCTGCGGCGGAATCATAGTGGCCGTTCTCGTATCGGCCGGGGTCGCCTGGATGCCGGCGCTCACACTCGCCCTGTTCACGACGATGCTCGTGGCAGGGGGCGGGGTGTACGTCGATTGGATAACCGGGAGGAGCTCGGCGCTTGAGCTCGTCGAGCTGATCGGCATCCTGGCTGCCGCAGCGACGGCCCTCCTTGCCCCCTGGTTTGTCGATTGCTGGCTTTCGGGGAAGATGCCGTGGCTCTCGGTGACGTTGCTTGCGGCGGTGATCGCGGCGGCGGTCTGGAAGCTCGCCCGACAGGCGCGCCTGCCCCAGATCCTCTCGAGCCTTGGGCTTGCTAGTCCCACCGGCCTCGTCATCGATACCACTCAAGGGACGTTGCCGAAGCAGCCAGCCGGGAGCTTTGCCAACTGGCTGCTGAGCGCGGCCGAACGGGCCGTCGATCGGCAGATCGATCGGCCTGTGCCCGCTCCCTACTCCGAGATGCTCACGCGCTTGCAGCCGCGGATCCGGATAATGCTGATGGGGGCAATCGCGTTGGTTCCAAGTGTCGCCATGGATTTGGTCGGCCGCGTGGAGAACGCGCGGGACTTCGTAGATTCGGCGGCGGCGCTCTCCCAAATCCTGCCAGGGGTGATTGCAAACTTCATCGGGTTTTATTGTGTCATGGCGATTGGCCTGACGGCCTCGATGTGGGGCCAGCGCCGCGAAAGCCTCGTCATCGATTTCCTCCGGCCGGTGTCGCGGGCCGGGTATTGGCAAGGGTTGCGGAAGGCGATTGCGCTTGATCTCGTTTTCCCCGCGGTGCTCTGGGTGGCTTACCTCGGGATGACCGTCGGCATGTCAGCCAGCGGCGGACCCTGGGCCTGGGGCGTGGCGGTGATCCTGCTGATCGGCACTTTCGCCATGGCGCACGCCATGATCTTCCTCCTCGCGGTTACACGCTGGCCACTCGTCGTGCGCACGCTCATGGTCGTGCTGGGGATTGGCGTCGCGATGGCGCACCTGCGTTTTCTCTCAGTGTCAAAGCCATTCGCTCTCTCCACAGCCTTGGTCGTCGCCGGCGCCGTCCTCGCCGTCGGGCTCTTGATCAGGATCGGCGTCCTGTGGCGGCTCGAAGAGCGCGAAATCGGGTGAGGGCCGCCGAGAAGGCGGCGGGAAACCCGGCCGAGAACCGATTTCCCGGCCGGAGGGGGGGCTGTAGACTGTTGCTCAGTGGCGCGGGTTCAATCGGCACCGTAAGGAATCAGACCCATGAACAGCGGAACGTCGACGATCGCCTTTGTGGTGGCAATGATCCTGGCCTGGTTCGGCTTCGCCGCCCGCAAACCCGAGGTTCCCCAGCCGGTGCGCGTGGCGGTGATCGAAGCCAATGGTGAATCCAACGACGCTGCCCAGCAGCAGTTCGCCGAGCAGCAGAAGAAGGAGCGGGAGTCGCTCGATGAGTTCCGCACCACCGCCCCCTACCGCGAGGCCCGTTCGATCGAGATCGATCCCGCCTATGGAAAGATCCTTGGCTTTTGCTCGCTCGGGGAAGGGCGGCTGGCCGCCGTCACCGGCCAGGCCGATGGCTACGGCGCCGTCATCGATACCCACGATCCCGCCACCGTCGGCAACCGGCTCGTGTGGCTTGCGGCCGATGGCCGCGAGGAGCGTTCCGTGCCGCTCGACTTCTCCCCCCGCGGCGTGAACCCCGGCCCCGATGGCTCGCTGTGGGTGGTGGGGGGCTCAAACGTGGCCCACTTCTCCGCCGATGGCGAAAAGCTCGCCGCCGCCGACGCGCCCCACTTCACGCTTTCGCCGGAAGGCCGCGAAGAGTTTGTCGAGGATGTGAAGGCGCGGAATGCCGCCGAGATCGAGAGCTACAAGCAGAGCGTGAAGTATCAGGAAGAGATGGTCGCGGAGCTCGAGGGGAAGAAGGAGGGGGATCCCGGCTTCCAGCCCGCGGAGATGGTCGAGCTCTACAAGCACTCGTGCGACAGCATGAAGGCGCGCATCGAGTCGCGGCAGACGATGACCGACGAGCAGATCGTCGACGAGGCGATCGAACGGGTGCGGCAGATCCACCGCGTCGCCGTCACGGCCGAGCATGTGTTCCTTGTTACGAATCAGGATGTCGGCCACGGCTTCGCAATCTGGCGCTGTACGGCCGACCTTGCCGAGCCGGTGCGGATCGTCGAGGGGCTCGCCGGCTGCTGCGGCCAGATGGACGTCCAGGCAGTGGAGGGGGGCCTGGCAATCGCCGAAAACTCCCGCCATCACGTGCGGCTGGTCGACTTCGACGGCGAGGAGATCCGCACGTTCGGTGAGACGAGCATGGCCGACATCACGAAGGGCTTTGGCGGCTGCTGCAACCCGATGAACACCTGCCTCGACGGCGACGGCTGCCTGCTGACCTCCGAGAGCAACGGCCTCGTGAAGCGGTATTCGCTCGACGGGGAGTTCAAGGAGGTGGTTGGCGTGGCCGACGTTCAGGCCGGCTGCAAGAACTCCTCGATCGGGATGTCGGCCGACGGTGGCCATCTCTACTACCTCGACGTCCACAAGGGGACGGTTGTCGTCCTCGAGAAGGCGGGCTGAACGGCGACGATCGATCTAGCGATGGGGGTCGTGAGCTTGGTGTCCGAATCAACCAGGGGGATCGCCATGCGCGTCATCGAGTTTCCACGTCGGGGTCTGCTGCTTGCCGCCGTGGCGATCGTGGCTTGGTCGGGGATCGTCGCCTGGTCGGGGATCCTTGCGGCGGCCGAGCCCACCCTGACGCTCATCGTCATGGATCCGCTCGCGGCTCCCCTCTCCTGCCCGTGCGTGAAGGGCTATGCCCAGCGCGATTACACGAAGCTCGGCGCGCACTTGGAAAAAGCCCTCGGCCGGCCGGTGGCCGTGGTCTTCGGGGAGTCGCTTGCCAAGGTGGTGGGAACGATCGGCGAGGGGAAGAGTGCCCGGGCCGACATCGTCATCGGGAAGCGGTCGGCTGTCGTGGCCGATGGAAAGAGCACCAAGCGGACGCTCCTTCCGGTCGCCGATCTGACTGATCTCAAAGGCTCGACGACGCAGCACGGGCTTGTCGTCGTGCGTGGTGACGATCCGGCCGCGTCGATCGCCGATCTCGCCAACCATCGCGTGATCCTCGGGATGCAATCGTGCGACGAGAAGCATGCCGCCGCGAAGACGCTCTTGGGAACGGTGGGGATCGTCGTTCCCGATGGCGCCGCGGTGGCCGAAGCCTGCAGCGACGGCGCTGAGGAGGTGATCGAGGCTGGCAAGGCCGGGCAGGCCGTGGCCACCGTGATCTCAAGCTACGCGCAGCCGCTCCTCGAGGGCTGTGGCACGATCAAGAAGGGGGATCTCAAGGTGGTGGGGGAGACGGCCGAAGTCCCCTTCATCACTGCCTTCGTTGACGGCACGCTCGACGAAAAAATCCGGGCTGCGATCGTCGAGGCGCTGCTCGCGGTCCGCCATGATCCGGTCCTCCGGCTGGCCATCGAGACGAAGCAGGGCTTCGTGCCCGTCGATGCCCAGGCGGCGGCGCCGGCTGCGGGCGATGGCGGCGCGATCGCAGCCCCCGCGGCTGCGGGCAGCATCGCC
>SIAG01000075.1 GCA_009691925.1 Planctomycetaceae bacterium | reverse complement strand
CCGGGGTTCGCGGTCGAGAGGAGGCGCGCCGAGCCGTGCATGGTCACACGGTAGATCAGGCTCGTCAGCAGGTGCTTCAACTCGTCGTTGGTGCCGACCCCAGCCGGCAGCCCCGGGACGTTCCCGACGCTCGGGTCGGCGGCGGCGCTCACCCACGCCTGGAGAGCGGCGTCCGCGGCGGGGGGGTGTGCGGGCGTGTAGGTGTGATCGACGAACGCCGCCACGTATGCCGCCGTCGCGTCCCAGACGGCGAGGAACGTCCGCACGATCGGGTATCGGTCCCACGGCGCCTGCACCGAGAAGTCGGCCTCGGTGATGCCGTGGCGGTCGAGGGTCGCCTTCGGGTCGTCCATGAAGTAACCGCGGCCGGTGGCGAAGTGGCTCATCAGCCGCAGGAAGTCCCAGGAGGTGGCCACGGAGGTTGGTGGGGCGACGCCGGACCACAGCAGCAGCAGCACCTCGTCGAACGCAACCAGATATTGCGACTGGGGGTCGAGTAGTTGCCGGATGGGGTGAATCGGCGTGCCCGCACTGCCGTCTGGGAGCGTCTCGCCCGCGGCCAGGAACATGGCCGCGGTGACGATGTGCCAGTGGTAGACGTGGCCGAGCCAGATGCCGTACACCGTGACGGACGTCCGGGCGGCCTGGAGCCCGTACAGCCAGGCCGGGCTCGACTCCACGTACACCTGCACCTGCGTGCCGCCCTGGGCCGTGACCCGCACGGCCACGGCGCGCAGTTCCTTCGTCACGGGGTCCTGCACCAGCAGCGTCACCGTGGCGGGGGTGAACCGCTGATTCGCCGTGTCCGGGGGCAGCGACTCGAAGACCCGCAGGTCGATCACGTACAGCAGCCCGGCAGCCGCGGCGGCGTCCCAGGCAGGAGCCCAAGCCGGGCCGAAGAGAGCCTTGAGGAGCGCGAACTGCCCGCCCCGCACCTTCTGGAGGACGAGCAGGTTGTACCCCAGCCCGTACTCGGCGATGGTCGGCCAGAACTGCCGGCTGGCGGTTGCGGGATCGGAGGGGTTGAGCGCGGCACTGAACGTATCCAGCGGGTCGGCTCCCGTGGGCGGGGTGGACCGCTCGTGCACCCCCGCGTAGTTCGTCCACGAGATCGCCCACTGGGGGGCGGATTCCAGCGGCAGGTTGGTGAGGGAGTTCGGCGGCGGAGCGGCGGGAGCGCCGAGGGCACCGTGCTCGTGCAGGGTGATCAATTTCAGCACGCTCCTCGGGTCGGCCTCGATGAGGAGTTTCAAGTTGGCGAAAGCCCCGCTCTTGAGGCCCGTTCCGAACAGGAACTGGATCGCCCGGGCCGTGGTGCCGCCGATGGAGTAGGTGTTCGTCAGGCCCTTATTGGCTTGCTCAACCTCGATTTCCCGACCCGCGAGCCGCACGAGGCTGTCGAGCAGTTCCGCGATGCCGCACAGCGGCACACCGGGACAGGAGTGGGCCCCGACGAGCGTCAGGAAGTCGTGGGGGATTTGATTGGGTAGATCGAGGTCCAGATCGAACATGGCGCATCTCCAAGTGAACTCCCCCGGCCGGCGATCGGACGAAAGCAACTCGTTTGTGATATCCGGATGGGAAGATTAAAGCCAGTATTTTTTATGCTCTCGCAAGCACTGAGACAATTGGCCGTGCAAACATTCGGCGTGGGCCCGTGGGGACGGCCTGACTTGCGCAGGTTCTGAAGGAGAGCGGTCACGCCGCTTCGTGGGCGGGCGTGCCGTCGCCGCCAGTCGGATCCCCTGTCAGATCGATCGAGCGCAGCCGCAGGGCGTTGGCGATCACCGACAGTGAGGAGAGGCTCATCGCCGCTGCCGCGAGCATCGGGCTGGTCACATGCCCGAGGAGCGGATAGAGGACGCCGGCCGCCACCGGGATCGCGAGGATGTTGTAGATGAAGGCGAGGAGGAGATTCTGGCGGACATTCCGCATCGTTCCCCGCGCCAGGGTGATCGCGCGCGGCACCGCGGCGAGCCCGCCGGAGAGGAGCGTGAGGTCGGCTGTCTCCATCGCAACATCGGCCCCTGACCCCATCGCCACGCCGACGTCGGCTGAAGCGAGCGCCGGGGCGTCATTCACGCCGTCACCGATGAAGGCCACGCTCCCCGCGCCCCGCAGATCGTCGCGGAGCCGCATCACCCGCTCCGCCTTGGCCTCGGGCGAAAGCCCCCCCTCGGCCCGGTCGATGCCGACAAGTTTGGCGACGTGGCGGGCCGCCTGCGGGGTGTCGCCGGAGAGCATCTCGACGGCGATCCCTTCCCGCCGCAGACCAGCGATCACCGCCGCTGCCTCGGGGCGTGGGGGATCACTGACGGCAAAGAACCCAGCTAACCGGCCTGCGACCGCGACGGCGATGATCGTCGCTCCCGCCTCACGGGCCCGCTCGAGCGCCGCGGCGGCCGCCGGCGCACTGGCCAGCGCCACGGCCGGATCGATACCGCGCTCAACGAGAAACCGCTCGCTGCCGAGGAGCGTCTCTCTCCCGGAAACCCGGCCGCTGATTCCGCGCCCGACGACAGCCCGGACGTCGCTGGCCGAAGGGAGCAACAGGCCCGCCGCCGCTTCGGCAAAGGCGTGGGCGAGGGGATGCTCGCTGCCGGCCTCGAGGCTCGCGGCGTGAAGGAGGAGCTGGTGGAGGGCCGGATGGGCCGGGGCGTTGTTTCCGGCGGCGCTTGTGAGCGCTTCCGGGGAGTCGGCCTCGTCAATGCGGCCGTCGGCCATGGCGACCGCCGCAGTGATCCGCGGCTTGCCGAGGGTCAGCGTGCCGGTCTTGTCGAGGACCACCGTCCGCACGCGGGAGAGCCGCTCCATGGAGTCGGCACTGCGGACGAGGATCCCGGCCGAGGCGCCGCGGCCGATCGCCACCGTCATCGACAGCGGCGTGGCCAGGCCGAGCGCGCAGGGGCAGGCGATCACGAGGACACTGACGGCCGAGAGGAGGCCGAGTGCGAGGCGCGGCTCCGGCCCGAACATCGCCCAGCCGGCGAAGGCGAGGAGGGCGACGAGGAGGACTACCGGCACGAACGCCGCCGAGATTCGGTCGGCGAGCTGCTCGATCGGTGCCCGCTTGGCGTGGGCATCGCGGACGAGCCTGGCAATCCGGGCCACGAGAGCGTCGTGCGGGTCGGCGATCGCCTCGATGACGAGGACGGCCGGGCCGTTGATCGCGCCGCCGAGGACGCGGTCGCCGGGCCCGCGGGCCACCGGCAGCGGCTCGCCCGTCAGCAGCGATTCATCGCAGGTTGTCTCCCCCGACACGATCCGGGCATCGGTGGGGATGCGGCTGCCGGGGCGGACCCGGAGCCGATCCCCTTTGTGAACGGCCGCCAGCGCCACGATCTCGCCGCCGGGATCGCGCTCGGCGGTCGGCGGCGTGAGGTCGAGAAGGGCCCGGATCGCGGCGGTCGTGCCGCGCCGGGCGCGGGTCTCGAGGAGCTGGCCGAGGAGGACGAGGAAGATGATCATCCCCACCGACTCGAAGAACACCGCCACGCTGCCGTCCGGCCGACGGAAGGCGGCTGGAAAGATCCCCGGGAGGACCGTCGCCACAACGCTCACCGCAAAGGCCACGAGGACGCCGAACGAGATCAGGGAGAACATCGTCGGCTGACCGCGACGGAGGCCGGCGAGCCCACCGGCGAGGATCTGCCTACCGCCCCAGAAGAGGATAGGTGTGGCGAGCAGCAACTGCAGCCAGTTGCCCCAGGTGCCCCCGGCGAGTGCGACCAGCCGGGCGAGGAATCCCCCACCACCATGCTCGCCGCCGTGGCCGTGGCCGGCCATGCCGACCATCGCCACCGCCATCAGGATCGCCGCCAACACGCCACAGATCCACAGCCGTCGTCGTTCGTTCGCTGCCTCCGCCACGTCGCTGGGATCCTGACCGATCGGCTCCAGCGGCATCCCGCAGATCGGACACTCACCAGGCTTTGCCCTCATCACCTGGGGGTGCATCGGGCAGGTCCATCCGAGCTCACCGATATCCGCTTTCGCGCAGCACGGCTTGACGATCGCTGCCGATGGCAACACGATCGATGGTTGGCTGCCAGAGCCCCCGCAACAGGAGCCGCCAGCGGCGGGCATGGGTGCGTGGCTGTGGTCGTGTGCGTCGCTCCCCGACGCTGGGGCCGACCCTCCACCGCAGCACGATGTCTCCGCCGCGGAGGGGGCGTTCCCGGGGAGCACGTCGAGCCCCGGGACGGTAGCCGATGGGGAACGGAGCGGCCTGATCTGGATGAGATCGGATTCCATCGGGCTGGCCTTCAGGGTGGGAGGGGAACAGGCATCGGGGATCAGGGATCGACCGACGGGGCCACGGGGTGGTTTGACCGCGCGACGAGCGCGGCGAGCTTTGCAGCGGCGGAGCCATCGTCAATGGCGCGCTCGGCAAGGGCCCGGGCGGCGGGGAGCGACGCGGCCAGACCGGCGGCCCAGAGGGTTGCCGCGGCATTCAGCACGACGACATCCCGGCGCGGCCCCGACTCCCCGGCGAGCACGGCGCGGATCGCGGCGGCACTCTCGTCGGGCCCGCTCACCTCGAGCCGGGCAAGCTCGGCGACCGGACTTGTGGCCAAGCCGAAATCCTCGGGGCTCCACCGTAGCTCGCGCGTGCCTTCGGGCCCGACGTCGATGACCTCGGTGATGCCGAAGAGGCTGACTTCGTCGAGCGTCGCTGAACCGGTGGGGGAACCATGCGGCGCTTCGATTGCCAGCGGGCTGGAGACGATGAGCACGCGCCTGGCCCCACCGAGAATAGCTGCTTCTGCCATGGCGTGACGGACGGCAGACCGGCCGACCCCGATCACCTGAACGGTCGCCCCGGCCGGATTGCACAGCGGGCCGACGAGATTGAAGACCGTCGGCCGGCCGAGGGCCCGGCGCAGCGGGCCGACGCGGGCCATCGCCGGATGGTGGGTGGGGGCGAAGCAGAAGGCGAGGCCGAGGTCGGCGAGGCAGGCGGCCGCAAGGGACGGGGGCCCATCGACGCGGACCCCGAGCCGCTCGAGGACGTCGGCCGAGCCGGTGCGGCTTGAGACGGCCCGGTTGCCATGCTTTGCCACCGGCAGACCGGCCCCCGCCACGACGATCGCCGCGGCGGAGGAGATGTTGAACGAGCCCGACCCATCGCCACCGGTGCCGCAGGTGTCGGCGACGACCGGCAGGGCATGCGGCACACGCACCATCCGGCTGCGGAGGGCCGCGGCGACACCGGAGATTTCGGCGTTCGTCTCCCCGACGTCGGCGAGGGCCACGAGCCACTCCCCGAAGGTGTCGAGGTCGATATCTCCCGCGAGCACTCCGGTGACGAGCGCCTCAACGTCGGCCGCCGCCGGATGGCCGCCTCCGCGGAGCCGGTCGATCTGCCCTGCCAGCAGGAGCGGGGCCGGTGGTGCCCAGTGGGCTGCGGGGCGGCGTGGATCGGCCGGATCGGGCATGGGGGGGAACGGCTCTGTGGGGGCCATGCGTGTCCGCGGGGAGCCGTCGCGGTAGGATTGGTGAGTCCACGGGCGGACCGGGTTACTCCATTCAGCCTACACCAGGTTTTCCCCCGCCGCCCCCAGTTCGGGATGACAACCCTTGCCGCGGAAGCTGATCCTGGACATCGATCCGGGCATCGATGACGCCATCTCGCTGGCGATCGCGCTGTTCGATCCGCGACTCGACATTTTGGCAGTGACGGCCACTGGCGGGAGCGTCTCTCCCCAGCAGGCGACGGCGAACGTCCAGGCGCTCGTCGCGCTCCTCGACCCCCCGAAGCTTCCCCGTCTCGGCGCGGCGCCGACCGATGTCCCACCGATCGACCACCCCTGGAATCTCCACGGCGCCGACGGCCTCGGCGGCCTCGACCTACCGCGCGTCCAGCTCCATGGCGAGCATGTCGCGGAGAAGGTGATCGTCGAGACGCTCCGTGCCCATCCCCGCGAGGTCACGATCTTGGCGCTTGGGCCGCTGACGAACATTGCCCGCGTTCTCCGGCGTGATCCGGGGCTCGCCGAGATCATCGCCGGCATCATCGTCTGTGGCGGGTCGGCCACGGCCACCGGTACCGTCACGCCGGTGGCCGACTTCAACTTCCATGCCGACCCGGCAGCGGCCCGGCACGTGCTCCTCGAGCCGATTGCCAAGACGCTCCTCCCGATCGACACCGCCGGCCAGGTGGTGCTCGGATTCGAGCTCCTCGATCAGCTCCCCGACCCCTTCTCGCGTGCCGGCAAGCTCTTCCGCCGGATCCTCCCCCACGCCTTCCGGGCCCAGCGGCAGCTGCTCGGGAGCGAGGGAATCTGCCTGCCGGAGGTGGTGGCCCTCGTGGCGGCGACGAATCCGGAGCTGTTCGAGCGATCGACGGTGTCGGCCGATGTCGAGACGGAGGGGCGGCTCACGTCGGGCATGCTCGTCGTCGACCGCCGGCAGATGCGCCGCGGGATGCCGAATGCCGATCTGCTGACGGCCTGCGATGTGGCCGCGGTGAAGGATTGCATCCTCCGCGGCATGGCCGCCGCGGGCACGGCCACCGAGTAGGGTCGTGCGTCAGTACTTGACCGGTTGGGCCGGCGTGGAACGCGACGGCGGCATGGCGGCCGGGCTGTTGAACGGCCACCAGTTGCCGTTGGCCGTCTGCTGCTGTGGGATCGCTTGCTGCATCTGCCCGGTGAGGGCCTGCTGCTGCGACTGGAGCGTCGCTTGGGTCTGGTTGTTGAACTGCTGGAGCTGGCCGTTGAGCTGCTGCGAATACTGATTACCGGCCGACTGCAGCTGGTTGTTGATCTGTTGTCCCTGCTGGTTGGCGTACTGCTGCATCTGGTTGGCCATCTGCTGGGGCTGCTGCTGGAGCTGGTTGGCGTACTGCTGCGTCTGGTTGTTGAGCCCCTGCGTGTACTGGTTGGTCTGGTTCTGGAGTTGGTTGCCGTACTGCTGGATATTCGGCGGGGCAGCTGGCTGGCTGCTCGGCGCCCAGGTCCAGGTGTTGTTCGTCGGGGCCGTCCCAGCGGGTAGGGAAGGGGGTGCCAGAGGCGTCGCCGGTTGCCCCGCCATCGGATTAGCGGCGAAGTTGCCGTACGGTGCCGGCTGGCCGATCATCCCCGTCGACGGCGGGGCGACGGTCATTGGTGCGGGATAGGCCGAGGGATGGGCCGGGTAGGCCGTCGGCATCGCCGCGGTCTGTTGGGGCGTCTGGCACCCGGTCGCGGCGCCGAGAAATCCGGCCAGGGCGGTCATGCCCACCAGTCTGGAGCATGACGACCACAACCCGCTTGCGAGGCCGCAGCCGCAGCTGGTCACCGGCGTGGAAGCCACGACGGGCCCTCGTCCACAAAACGGTCTTCGAAGGGGCTTGGCGTGGGACACGACGGCGTCTCCGCGGACGAACGGGGGGCTGGGAAACGTTCAAGACGACGGGAGAATAGCGAATCCCCCCGTACGGTCCAGAGCAGTTCGACCGCTGCCGGCACTCCCCACGGGGCGGCGCCAGCGGGGCACGCTCGCCGAGGGAGTCTGTCGTTGCCCCCCTTGGCCAGTTTTCCGCGCCGGCCGGCTCACCCCTCTCCTTCGTCGCAGCTGGCCGTCTCGTCGATGTCGGCGGCGGGGTCGCGGCCGGGGCCGTCGGAGACATAATGCCGGGCGATCGCCCCCTGCCAGTCGTCGTTGGTCTTCGCGCCCACGAAGGCATCACGGACGGCAAGGTGCTCGGGGTGGAGGCGGGCATACTTGATGGCGAACTTCCGCATTTGCCGGCCGGCGAGGCTTTCGCCATGGAGGTCGACAGCCAGGCTCCAGTGGTCGCGGAGGGCGTCGGCCTGCTCGTGGATCGTTGGCGGCGGCAGGGGCGGCTCGCCAGCGAGGATCGCCAGCGTCTGACGGAAGATCCACGGATTGCCGATCGCCCCGCGGGCGATGCTCAAGCCGTCGACGCCGGTCTGTTCGAGCATCGCCAGGCAGGCCGCGGCGCTGAACAAGTCCCCTGAGCCGAATACGGTCCTGTTGCCGGCATGGCGTTTGACCGCGGCGAGAAACTCCCAGTTGCTCGGGCCGACATACTTCTGCTGCACGGTGCGGCCATGGACGGTGATCGCGGCGGCCCCGCGGGCAAAGGCGCCGTCGAAGATCGTCCAGAACCGCTCGGCGCTCTCCTCTGAGTCATCGATCCCGCGGCGCATCTTGAGGGTGACGGGGATGTTGGCCGGCACGGCGTCGCGCACCCGGGCAACGATCTCGAGGGCGGTCTGGGGGACGCTGAGGAGATAGCCCCCACGGCAGCGGCCGAGCACCTTTCTAACGGGGCAGCCGAAGTTGATGTCGATGACGTCGTAGCCCTCGGCCACGAGCCGGCGGGCCGCGGGGGGGAAGTCGTCGGGATTCGAGCCCATGAGCTGCGCGCCGACGGGATGCTCCTCGGGGGAGAGGGCGAGCCGGGCGTTGTTGCGCTTACTGCGGTCGGCCGTGACGACGAAGGCGTCGAGGAGGACCTCTCCGAGGCAGTAAGCGGCGCCGTAGCGGCGCGCGAGGACGCGCATCGCCCGGTCGCTGTAGCCGGAGAGAGCCGCCTGGAGGACGGGCGAGGCGAGCTGCACATGGCCGATCGAGGGCGCCGGGAAGGCCCGCGGTGGCGGTGCTTGGAGCGGGACAGAGTCAGCCAAGGAAAGCTCCCTTACCGGCGTGCCCGGCCGTGCCGCTCACCATGTCACAGCACGGGGCAGATGTCGAACCAGCTCCGCCCCTGGGCATTGATCCAGGCATCGCTCGAGGTCGGGCCCCAGTTGCCCGGCTCGTAGAGATCGATCGGCGGCATTCCCCCAGAGCTCCAGGCCCGCACGAACGGGTCGATGATCTCCCACGATTTCTCCACCTCGTCGCTGCGGGCAAAGAGGCTCGCCTCGCCGGTCATGACGTCGAGGAGGAGCGGCTCATAGGCCTCCGGGAGTCGCCCCTTGAACTCGCGCGAATAGCTGAACTCGAGATCGGTGAGGCGGAGCTTCATGCCCCCCCCCGGCACCTTCGTGTGGAAATGGAGCTGGATCCCCTCGGCCGGCTGGATCTGGATCACGAGCCGGTTCCCTTCGCGGAGCATGCCGCGTTTCCCCTCGGCGAAAAGTTCCAGCGGCGGCTGGCGGAAGGCGATGACGATCTGCGTTGTCCGGCACGACATCGCCTTGCCGCTCCGCAGGTAGAACGGCACCCCCTGCCAGCGCCAGTTGTCGATCTCGAGGCGGATGGCGCCGAAGGTCGCCGTCTGACTGCCGGGAGCGACGCCGGGATCGGCGAGATAGCCGCGGTATTGCCCGCGGGTCCCGGCGGCGGCCACCTCGGCCACCTCGGCCGGCTCGTAGGCGCGGATCGATTCGAGCACCTTCACCTTCTCGTTGCGCACGGCGGTCGCCCGGTATTTCACCGGGGCCTCCATCGCCGTCACCATCAGCAACTGGAGGAGGTGATTCTGAAACATGTCGCGGAGGACGCCCGAGCCGTCGTAGTAGGCACCGCGCCGCCCCACCGGCACCTCCTCGGCGACGGTGATCTGCACGTGGTCGATGTAGCGACGATTCCAGACCGGCTCGAAGATCGTGTTGGCAAACCGCAGCGCGATGATGTTTTGGACCGATTCCTTGCCGAGGTAGTGATCGATGCGGTAGATCTGGCTCTCGGCAAACACCGTGTGAAGCTGGGCGTTGAGCCGCTTTGCCGTTTCCAGATCGGTGCCGAAGGGCTTCTCGACGACGATCCGCCGCGGGCCGTTCTCCTCGCTCGCCATGCCGAGGGCACCGATCGCCCCCACCACCGGCTCGTAGAATTGCGGCGCCGTGGCGAGGTAGTAGACGCGCGTCACCGCCGCGGCCCCCTCGAGCGCCGCGAGGCGTTCCTTGAGCTGCTCCATGTCGGCGCTGCTGCCGATGTCGCCGGGCTGGTAGTGGATCCGCGGGGCAAACTCTCCCCAAGCCTTCTCGTCGAAGGGCTCCCCCTCGGCGTGCTTCGCCGTCGTCTCGCGGAGCGACGTCCGCCAGGCGTCGTCGCTCATCGGCGTTCGCGAGTAGCCGATGATCCGCGTGTCGGCAGGGAGCGAGCCCCCCCGAAAGAGGCTGTAGAGCGCCGGGACGAGCTTTCGGCTGGTGAGGTCGCCGGAGGCGCCGAAGATGACGATCGAGTGCGGCATGAATCGCTTCGCTTGTGCCTGGGACAGGGGGCCGAACGGGCTACAGCCGCATCCCGGTGAAACCGCCGTCGACGTACAGATCGGTGCCGGTGATGAAGCGGCCGGCCACGGGGGCGCAGAGGAGAATCGCGGCGCCGACGAGCTCGTCGGGATTGCCGAACCGGTTCATCGGCGTCTGACTCATGATCGTGGCCGTCCGTTCCGGCGAGAGAATCTTCCGGTTCTGTTCGGCGGGGAAGAAACCGGGGCAGAGGACGTTGACGCGGACTCCCTTGGGGGCGAGCTCGCGGGCGACGTTTTGCGTGTAGTTGACGACGGCCGCCTTCGAGGCCGAATAGGCGAAAACCTTCGAGAGCGGCTTGTCGGCCGACACGCTGCCGATATTGAGGATCGCCCCGCCGCCCGCGTCGGCCATCGCCTTGCCGAACAGCTGACAGCCGAGATGCGTGCTCTTGAGGTTCGTGTCGAGGACACGATCCCAGTCGTCATCGGCGATCTCAAAATACGGCACCGACGAATTGACGCCGGCGCAGTTGACGAGGATCTCGACCCGGCCGCGGGCTGCGAGCGTCGCCGCGAGGAGCCCCGCGACGCTCTCCCGGTCGGTGGCGTCGACCGGGAGAAACATTCCCTCGCCCCCGGCCGCAGCGATCCGTTCGACGCACGCTTGCCCCCGCTCCTCACCACGGCCGGCGACAACGGTGAAGGCGCCAGCTGCGGCGAGCCCTTCGGCGAGCGCTCCACCGAGGACCCCGGTGCCGCCGACGACGACGGCCGTCCGGCCGGCGAGGCCGAAGAGTCCTTCGAGGTATGCGCTCCGCGCACTCGACGCTTGGCAACTCATCGAGCGGCCTGCGAATGGGTGACGGGGCGGCGGAGCTGGATCCATTCGGTGTGGAAGGTGCCCGGCTTGTCGGTGCGGGCGTAGGTGTGGGCGCCGAAGTAATCCCGCTGCGCCTGGAGGAGATTGGCGGGAAGGCGGGCCTGACGATAGCCGTCGTAATAGGAGAGCGCCGCCATCAGGGCCGGAACCGGTTGGCCGATCGCCACCGCCGTCGCGATCGCCTGCCGCCAGGCCGCCTGGGCATCGGTGAGGGCATGGGTGAAGTAGGGGGCGAGCATCAGATTCTCGAGGTCGGGGTGGGCGTCGTAGGCCTCCGCGATCCGCTCGAGGAACTGGGCCCGGATGATGCAGCCGCCGCGCCATAGCATGGCGATCGAGCGGTAGTCGAGCTTCCAGTCGTGCTCCTTCGCGGCCGCGGCCAGCTGCACGAAGCCTTGGGCGTAGCTGGCGATCTTCGAGGCGTAGAGCGCCTGGCGGACCTGCGCCGTAAACACCTTCGGATCGACCTTCACAGCAGACGCATCGGGGCCGGCGAGGACCTTGCTTGCCCGGACGCGCTCGGCTTGGATGGCCGACACGGAGCGAGCGTAGACCGCCTCGGTGACCAGCGTGCTCGGCACGCCGAGATCGAGGGCGAGCTGGCTCATCCACTTGCCGGTCCCCTTGGCCCCGGCAGTGTCGAGGATCCGATCGACCATGAAGTCGCCGCTGTCGGGATCGATGACGGTGAAGATGTCGCGGGTAATCTCGATCAAATAGCTGTCGAGCTCCCCCTTATTCCATTCGTCGAAGACACCCGCGAGCTGGTCATTGGTGAGCCCGGCGGCGTGCTTCAAGAGCGAATAGGCCTCGCAGATCAGCTGCATGTCGCCATATTCGATCCCGTTGTGGACCATCTTCACGTAGTTGCCGGCGCCGCGCGGGCCGACCCAGTCGCAGCAGGGGATGTCACCCTTGGGGCCGACCTTGGCGGCGATCGCCTGGAAGATATCCTTGACCATCGGCCAAGCAGCAGGCGATCCACCGGGCATCATGCTCGGGCCCTTCAGCGCCCCCTCTTCGCCCCCCGACACGCCGGTGCCGACATACAGCAGCCCCTTCGCTTCGACCTCGCGGGTGCGGCGGTCGGTGTCGGCAGGGTAGGTGTTGCCGCCGTCGATGAGGACATCCCCCTTGGAGAGCATCGGCGCGAGCTTAGCGATGAGATCGTCGACGGCCGGGCCCGCCTTGACCATCATCATGATCTTCCGAGGGCTCTTGAGATTCGCGACGAGATCTTCGAGGGTGTGGCACCCTACGACGTTGGGCTGCTTGCCGCGGCTGGCGACGAAGGCATCGGTGACGCTCGCCGTCCGGTTGTAAACGGCGATCTTGTAGCCCCGGCTGGCGATGTTGAGGGCGAGGTTTTCCCCCATCACGGCCAGTCCAATCAAAGCGATGTCACACGTACCCTTCTGGCTCATGCGCGGGCTCCTCTGGGGGCGTCGGGATG
>SIAG01000074.1 GCA_009691925.1 Planctomycetaceae bacterium | reverse complement strand
CGACGGCTGCCTTCCAAAGCTGGATCAGGCACCAGGCCGCCTCCATCGAATCGCCGAAGACCCGGTCTTGGCCGAACTCACGGCGGAAGCCGGTCATCCAGGCGGCATTGGCCGGCGTGTCGACGGTCTGGAAATAGCTCGACAGGAGCCAGTGGCCAGCCGAATCGGCGGCCGGCATGTTTCGCAGGTCGTCCTCCGAGAGGCTCGTCGACACCACGGCGACCTTCGCCCGATCGACCCCGGCCCGGGCCAGCGCCGCAAACAGGGCGATGTTCGCGGCGCCGTTGACCGTGTTGAGGATGCAGTCAGCTCCGCTGTCGACGATCCGGGCAACCACCGGGGCGAAGTCGACTTGGTCGAAGGGGAGATACTCCTCGCCAACGATCGTGGCATCGCTGAGAGCGAGCCACTTCCGCACGATGAAGTTCGTTGTCCGCGGGTAGACGTAATCCGAGCCGAGGAGGAAAAACTTCTTCCGCTCCCCCCCCGGCCCGCTCCGCAGCCAGTCGAGCGCCGGAAGGACCTGCTGGTTGGGCACCTGCCCGCCGTAGATCACGTTCCGTGACGTCTCGTTCCCTTCGTACTGCACCGGATAGAAAAGCAAGCTGTCGCGCTTCTTGAGGAGCGGGAGGATCGCCTTGCGGCTGGCGCTCGACCAGCAGCCAAACAGCGCCACCGCCCCGTCATCGAGGAGAGAGGCGGCCCGCTTGGGGAACAGCTCCGTGCGCGAACGGGGATCGGGGGCGCGCGGATCGATGTGATACCCCAGCACGCCACCGGCCTTATTGAATCGCTCCACGGCGTCGAGCTCGACGTCGCGCAGCGACGTCGAACCGAGCGCCAGCGGCCCGGTCTGCGAATGGAGCAGCCCGATCCTCACCGTCGGCACCCGCGGCGGGATGCCGAGCGAACAGCCGACAAACAACGATGGCGCCAGGACCCTCGAGGCAGCGAGCGTGGCGGCTACCCCGGACTGGAGCGCTCCGCGACGGGAGAGCCTGGCGCCACGGCACGGGAGACGGGAGAGGGTATCGGGGGGGACCGGCATGTCAGTCCTCG
The DNA here is from genome assembly GCA_009691925.1 of Planctomycetaceae bacterium. Taxonomy (GTDB): domain Bacteria; phylum Planctomycetota; class Planctomycetia; order Pirellulales; family UBA1268; genus QWOP01. Next base: position 11,453 of record SIAG01000074.1, on the reverse strand, counting down.
AGCATCCGCTGGTAGAGCAGTTCGAAGGGCTCCGCCGAAACACTCACCTCACCCCGGAAGGGCTGATTCATGTCGACGATCAAGTACATCATCATGCCCAGATACGCGGCCAGGATCCCGCCGAGGACGAGCTGCGTCAGGAAGCGGGTGTCGAACATCCAGCAGAGGAGGATGTTGAAAAACGCCCCGACGAACATCACGATCCACATCGCCCGCGGCAATCCAGCCTTCACCGAATGGAGGCGAAGCCTGCGGCATTCGAGGAAGTGGTTGATCTGCCGCAGCGCCTCGGCGTGGAGGATCTCCTCGCCGGGCGTGCTGGGCTGAAAGTCGAGGAGCCGATCGAAGAGGGCCTCGGCGCGGATCGTCCCCTCCTCCGGGATAATTCCCCGTTGCTGCAACGGCCAGGCGTACTTGATCACGTCGCGCGTGTAATCGCGGATCAGCCAGCGGAGGTTTTGGCCGTGGGGATCGGGATAGCGCGAGACGTCCTCGTAGAGCGCCGACAGGGCCGCTGCCTCGCGGGTGACGTTCTGCTCCGCCGATTCGACATTCTGGTAGGCCGTGACGGCGATCAGGCCGAGGAGCAGGCCGTAGAAGACGCAAAAACAGGAGAGAATATAGCCGATGAGGTCGTTGAGCCCCGCCGCGCGGCGGACGACTATCCGCAGGATCGGCCGCACGATCACCGCCCCGACCCAGTAGAAACCGACAAACGCCACTACCATCAGCAGCGCTGCGTTCGTCGTCGGGATCTCGTAGTACCAGGAGTAGTCGGAGAACATCGGGGGCGGGCGGGCAGTGGGGATCACCGCGGGAGCGGTGGGCGGATTGGTCAATCGATGCTGCGATGGTAACAGACTCCTGGCGCGGGTTCACGGCGGCTCGCCAGGGCCGGTCATTCGACAGCGTCGCCATCGATGCAATAGATGGCGAGGTACTTGCCGTCGGGTCCTTTGAGCTCCTCGATCCGGAACGACCCCGCCACGGCCACCGGGCGGATCGAGAAATCGGCCGACTTTCCCGGCCGCATCCGCACGACGACGCAGTCATGAAGGAGCGCGCCGGGGCCGAAACAGCACTCCATGTTGTCGCGGACGAGGACGAACTGGGTGATCCCCCGCTGCTGGAAGCTGGGGAGGATGTAGCCGCGGATCCTCACGGAGTGCCCCTGGAGGGCGTCGACGGCTGGCGGGAGGATGGCCGGGGTGTATGGCTCCCCCTTCTCCAGCGGCAACGTCAGATCGTCAAACGAGATCTCCCGCACCTTCCCTTCCCCGACGGCCGGGGCCTTCGCGGCGACGACTGGCGCCTCCGGCGGGGCTGGCGCGACGCGCGATTCCGCCGGACCGCAGGCGCCCGCAAAGCAGAGCATCAGCAGCACGACGGCCCACGGGCAACCGGTGGGTCGGTCAGCGCACACGAGCATCCTCCAGGTGGTAGAAGACGCCCCCGTCGACATCGACGGCCCCTGTTGGCCGGATCGAGAACCGGCCGGCGATCTTCCGCAGGCGCGGGGTGTACTCGATCGTCTGCTTGTCGGCCATCTGGACGAGGACCCGGTCGGTGATCTTCGGATTGCCACCGAAACAACAATCCCCCTGATCGCGGACAAGGAGGAATTGGCGGATCCCGCGCTGCTGCTTACCGGGATACATGTAACCTTTCAGGAGCACGTCGCGGTCGTGCATCTTCACCGCCGACTCCGGGATCAGGTTCGCTGGCTCGCCCTCGCCGGGCTGCAAGGCGGCGTAGTTGAGACGCTCGAATCCGGGGGGTAGTTCGCGGGCATAGACCGTCGCCTGGTACCAGAACCCGCCGGCAAACAAGAGGCCACCGACGACCATCGAGCCGATCGCCAGCAGCTTGCCTGTCAGAACATCGGGGCGGGCGAGGATGTCACGCCAGCCGACGAGCCCGAGCACGGCCGCCAGCACCGGCACCACCAGCAGCCACCAGTCGATGAAGCCCAGCGGGGAGAGGAGCGCGAGGACGGCCGCGGCGATCGTCACCCCGCCGAAGGAGCGGTAGCCGTCGCCGAGCGGTGGGAGCTCGGCGGCGGCCGCCGGCTCGGAGGTTTCGAAGAGACCGCCAGCCATGGAAACTTCCCAGGGAAGAGGGGGACAGACCACCACCCAACGGATGCCGTTACGGGACTCATCGCCCCGTCACGCGGCACCGGAGGACCGCATTGCCATCCGTGACAGCAAGGCCACCGTCGCCAGGAGGATCGCCACGCCGCACCACCGCCCGAACGTCGACATCCACGGACTGTCGGCGGGCCGGGCCGCCGCCGGCGCGGGGGTCGCCACCGCCACCGGCGATTCCACCGCAGCGACGGCCCGGGAGGGATCGATCGCGACGGCGTCGTCGGTGGCATCCTCGTCGCCCAGCACCGGCGGGATCCGGGCCGCGAGCTCGGTTTCGGCCGCGGTCGGGCCGGTGGCAGGAGCAGGCGCCGCGACGGTAGGCCCTGCAGTCGACGGGTCGCCGGGGTCGGCATCGCCGCCTTCGGCCGGGAGCCCGGCTGCGGCCCCCACGGCCGGCTTTGGGGGGGCGACGATCCCCGCTAGGCCGGAGAGTGTTTCCGCCCGGCGCACCGCCTCCGGATCGAGTTTGCCGAGGCGCTCGAGCACCTCGGCGGCGCGCCGATCGGGACAGGCCTTGAGATAATTCACCACCGGTTCGCGGACGAAGAGATTGTCGTCGCCGGCCTTCTCGAAGAGCTCGGCGAGCTGATCGATGACCGACCAATCCTCCCAGCGGGCGAGATCGGCGATGACGAGGTCGGCGAGCTTCGGCTCAAGCAGCAGGATCCGCAGCGACTGCAGGACGCGCTCCCTGGTCACGACCGTCGATTCCTCACCCAGGAACCGTAAAGCCATCACCGCCGCGTATTTCTCCGTGAAGGGGACGGCCGGATCCTGGCGGGAGAGGAACTGGCTGTCGACCATGTCGAGCCCCTCGGGGCCCTTGAGCGTGACGTAGCAAGCGATGAGGGCATCGAGCCCCGACCGCACCTCCGCCCTGGCGGGATCGGGTTTGGTGTTGGCGAGGATGGCGCCGATTCGGTCGGCATCCGCCTTCGTGCCGCAGATCCCCAGCATCGTGGCGTAGAGCCGGCGCCGATTGGCGGGAACCTTCGGATTCTCGATCCAGGCGAGCAACTGCGTCGGGTCCATCCGGCTCTCGAGGCCACGGACGTCGTCGTAGGGGGCGACCGCGAACTCGTCATAGGCATCGCGGGCCAGAGTGTCGTCGGCGTCCTCGAGATACTTCTGGAAAAACGCCAGCCGATCGGCTCCCTTCGCCGGCAGATCGGCGAGTTTCTTGAGGTAGTCGATGCCGCGCTCGCTGACCGGGATCGGACTCCCCCAGACGAGCTTGGGGGGCTCGACCGCCATCAGCAGATAGGTCGTGCCGGCGGGCTTGGCCTCGATCATGATCGTTTCGATCTGGCGGACGCCGTCGACGTCGAGGAGCTCGGCACCGTCGAGCAGATCGCCTCCTTTGAGCGCCTCAACGACCGTCAGGCGCCCCTTGGGGAGTGGGCCGTCAGCACGGGGGGAAAGCGAGGCCTGGGTGGGCGGCTCAATGAGCCTGGCGATAACCGCGACTTGGCTCTGCGCGATCTCCTGCGAGAAGGTCAACGACACCGCCGAACAGAACGGGCACGCCGACACCACCGCCGGCCGGCCGGCGAGGAGCACGGCGAGGACCGCAACGAGGAGCCGGCGGAGCGACACGAACGTGGAGTTGGATTTCATGAAGCGATTTTAGCAGTCTGCTCAACAGCGGGGGAAATCCACTTTTCCGGTGCCGACCCCGATTCCCGCCGGCCTCTGCACGACCCCCTCTTACGGGCTGTCTCTCGCAGTCGCTCGAAGTGGTTCAGCCAGGCCCGTGGAGCCACCGCGAGACGTCGGTCCGGTAGGCGGCCAGGGCGGGCAACAGGGCCGCCGCGATCGCCAGGAGGACGAGGAACGGGACAAGAAGGGCCTCCGCGGCGGGAGCCGAGGAGAAGAACCCGGCCCGGACCCCCGCATTGGCGGCGATCCAGGGGCCGATCGCGGCCACGATTGCATGCCCGAGCACCCAACCGGCGAGTCCCCCCCCGACGGCGAGCAGGACCGCCTCGATGAGGACCGTCGCCAGCACATGCCCACGGCGCGCCCCGAGGGCGCGCATGATCGCCACGTCGCGGCTGCGTTCCAGCGAGGAGCCGACCATGCTGATGAGGATGCCAAGCGCCGAGACGAGCACGACCAAGCCCGTCACCAGCAGGAGCACCAGCTCCAGCGGCCGGACAAAGAGATCGAGGAGTTGGCGGATCTCCGCCACCGGCAGCGCTGCCTGCGCCTCGCCCCCCTCGTTGATCGCCGTTCTCAATCCCATCGCCGTCAGTTCCGGCGGCAGCCCGGGGAGCGAGGCCGTCTCGAGGAGGATCGCCGTCACTTCGCGCTGCGCTGCCGGCAGTGGTGCCGGTCCGTCCCCGGCCGGGGCTTGAGGTGCCTCCGGCTCGACCCCGTCTGGCAACGGCTTGGCGTGGCCATCCTGGAGGTAGAAGCCCTCCATGTTGACAAACACACCGCGGTCGATCGGCGTCCAGGTGCGCTCGAGAATCCCCACGACCTTGAACGGATCGTGCACCTTGCCGTCATCGGCGCCGTGGGTGGGCGAGAATGGATCCCCGACCTTCAATCCGAGCGTCTCGGCGACGGTCGCGCCGATCACGCCGGCGAAGAAATCGGCGTCGCGAAAGTTCTCCCCCGAGGTGAAACGGAAAGGCTCGCCATCCCCACGGGTGAGCCGCCCGAAGAAATCGGCGGTCGTGCCGACGACGCGGAAACTGCGGTAGTAATCCCCCATGCACGTCGGCACGGCCACGCCGGTGCTCGCGGCATACTTTCCGTCGATGCCGTCGGCACGCCGCGCCGCCGGGAGGAACTCCTGATAGAAGTCCCAGCCGACGTTCTCGATCGGCCTGCTGATGAAGTAGACGGTGTTCAGAACGAGCTGAAGTGGGCTCCCTCTCGCGCCGACGATCATGTTGTAGCCGAGGCCAGACCCCGACTCGAACGCCCGCTGGACGAGGCTGCCGGTGACGAGCGTCGCCACGACCAACGCCACGCCGAGCGCCAGCGACAGCGCCGTCAGGCCGCTGGTCAGGGGGCGCTGGCGGATGTTGCGCCAGGCGATGCCGAAGAGATTCATATGGGGAGACCCGCGAGTGGGGGACCTTCAGCGCTGGTGGACGGCGGCGGCGCGGTTGAAGTCTTCGAGCCGCAGGCGGCGGGGGAACTGGGCCGACACTTCCGGGGCGTGCGTGACAACGACGAGCGCCACGCCGTGCTGGGTGCAGGTCGTGCGCAGGAGATCGATGACCTGCTGCTGGTGGGCGGCGTCGATGCTGGCGGTCGGTTCGTCGGCGAGGACGACCCGCGGCCGGTTGGCCAGCGCCCGCGCCACGGCCACGCGCTGCTGCTGGCCGGTGGACAGCTCGGCGGGGCGGTGGTGGAGCCGGTGCCCCAGATCGACCGCCGCGAGGAGTGCCATGGCCCGGGCGCGGTCAGGGCGCTCGGACCCGAACGCCATCGCCACGAGGACGTTCTCCAGGGCCGTAAATCCTGGGAGGAGGTTGAACGACTGGAACACCATCCCGAGCTTGTCGGCCCGCACCCGATCGCGGCGGGCCTCGTCGAGACGGGCCAGGTCGATGCCGTCGACGACCACCCTTCCGGCATCGGGGCGGGTGATTCCCGAGATCACGTTGAGGAGCGTCGACTTCCCCGACCCGCTCTGCCCCTCAAGGGCCAGATGCTCACCGGCGGCAACGGCGAAGGTATCGATGTCGAGGACGTCGACCCGCTCCCCCCCCGGCATCGCGAACGACTTCCGCACCTTCTCGAGCTGGATGACGGGGGGCGGCATGGCATCTCAAAGCGTGCGGGACGGGGCCCAAGGGATGCCCCGCAGTATTCCCGATCGGCGCGCGGCGGGAAAGAGCGGGAAACGCGCCCTCTCCGCGGAGTGCCCCCGCCGGGCCAACGCCCACGAAGAACGGGATTCGTGACGCCCCTCGCCGCGGGTTGCCACGGGTTGTTTGAGCGGTCGCGGCGGGCGGGTGTATAGTTGCTCGCGCGTCCACTGCGGCCACCGTTCCTGCAACCGTCGCAGGAGGCCGTTCCCACCCCCGGCGCCCCGCCCCCCCGGCGCCACGCCCCAGGAGTCTGCCTGTGTCCATCCGCGTCGGCATCAACGGTTTCGGCCGCATCGGTCGCCTCACCTACCGGGCCATCTACGAGAAGTTCGGCCTCGACGGCGATGTCCAGGTCGTCGCCCTCAACGACCTCACCGACGCCAAGACCAATGCCCATCTCCTCGAGTTCGACTCCAACTACGGGCCGTTCAAGGGGCAGGTCGCCTACGAGGGCAACGACCTCGTCGTCGATGGCCGGAAGATCAAGGTTTTCGCCGAGAAGGATCCCGGGGCGATCGACTGGTCGAGCCAAGGGGTGCAGGTCGTCGTCGAGAGCACCGGCTTCTTTACCGACGCCACCAAGGCGGTCGCCCACAAGCGCGGGAGCGTGAAGAAGGTCGTGATCTCGGCCCCGGCCAAAAACGAGGATCTGACGATCGTCCTCGGGGTCAACAACGAGATGTACGACCCCGCCAAGCACCATGTCATCTCCAATGCATCCTGCACCACCAATGGCCTGGCGCCGGTCGCCAAGGTGCTCCACGAGACCTACGGTATCGACCGCGGCCTGCTGACAACGGTTCATGCCTACACCAACTCTCAGAAGACGGTCGACACGGCTGCCAAGGATCTCCGCGATGCCCGGGCCGCGGCCCTCAACATCGTCCCGTCGAGCACCGGCGCGGCGCGGGCCGTCGGCCTCGTCATTCCCGCCCTCCAGGGGAAGTTCACCGGCATGGCGTTCCGCGTGCCGACGCCGACGGTGAGCGTCGTCGACTTCACGGCGATCCTCAACAAGGAAGCCTCCCCGGCTGAGATCAACGCCGTGATGAAGAAGGCAGCCGAGGGCCCCCTCAAGGGGATTCTCCGCTACACCGACAAGGAGCTGGTCTCGAGCGACCTCAAGGGAGACCCGCACAGCTCGATCTTCTCGGCCGTCGACACGATCGGCTTGGGGAACTTCGTCAAGGTCGTGAGCTGGTACGACAACGAATGGGGCTATTCCAACCGGGTCGCCGACCTCCTCAACTTCCTCGAGGATCGCGGCCTCTGATTTCGGAGGCTGCGTTCGGACTCTGGTCTCGCTTCCGCGTCGGGGCCCGAGCCCCCAGACTCCAAGTCTGCCGCACGGCGGCATCGAATCCCAGGCGGGGCGTTGCACGGCGGCGCCGCGCTTTTTTCATGGCTTCACGCCCCCCCGGAGGCACGAGCCGGCGGACGAACCGGGGCGAGGTCAGTCGGCAGGGACAGCCCGAATTGCTCCGGAAGACTGCACCGCCACCGGCACATCGACCCGGTGAACGCGGCCGTCGAAGGTCGTCATCACGACATGGACATAGACCGTCGACGACTGCGGTGCAGGTCCCGGCCAGCGGAGGAGGAAGTGGAGACCGCGGGCCCGTGAGGTGCGGCGGAAGTGCCCCTGGGCCTCCGCCTCGGGGATGTCCCAGCGGGCGATGCAGGCACCCTCGCCGGGATCGGTCGGTACGGCCGGCACCAATCCGGTCCCCGCCGGCAGGGCTGGGTCGTTGACGAACACAACGACATCCCCCGCGGCCATCACCAGGCGCTCGTCGGCATCGCGCGGCTCAATGACGAGCGCCAGCCCCTCGGCCACGCCGTCGCCATCGGCATCAAAACACTCTGTCCGCGCTGGGTTGACGACGAGATGGCTGATCCGCCCCTCGCCGTCGAGGCTTTCCTCGAACGACAGCCGGCGCACGGGGGGAGCGATTGCGGCGCTGGGGAGCGGCGGGACACCGTCGAGTTTGGGCGGGGCGAGCCCGGGGGAAACGGCAGGGGAGGCCGGCGGCGGGGTGAGCGGTGGCGGAAGAGTGGGGGTCGATGACGGTAACCCACCGGGCCCGAACCGGAGGCCGCTCGGCGCGGCGCCGGAGCCACCGGGCGCCGTCAGCCCCGGCACACTCACCTTGGGGAGCGGGGGCGGAGAGACGAACGTCGGTGCCGACGAGCCCCGGCCCGGGGCTGAAGACCCGCCATCGCCAATTCCCAGCTGCCGCCGCAGGCTCGCGTTCTCTCCGGTCGTCCGCTCGAGCCTCGTATTCTTCGACAGGAGCTGGTCCTGGAGGTGGTAGATCTGGTCTTCCTGCATCCGCAGCTCCCGTTCGAGGAGTTGCTGGTTGAGGTCGGTCTTGCAACCGGCGAGCATGAGAAGGACGCCGGCCCACGCGACCACCGGGTACGTCGCTCCCCGGCGGGATGCGCGGTTCGGTCGCGCCCCTCGAGGGGCGCGGATGCTCCCTGCTGACCTGTGCATGATGCGCCTCCTGCGCGTCAGACGGTCTGGTACCACGGCCCCCGGTCCTCCGGACCGGTCACGTCTGCCGTCAGGCGACGCTCTTGACCGTCGGCATCCTGTCGATCACCTCGTCGATGAGTCCGTAGTCGCGGGCCTTTTCCGCAGCCATGAAGTTGTCACGGTCGGTGTGCTTCTCGATCTCATCGAGCGGCTGGCCGGTGTGCTTCTGGAGGATCATGTTGAGCCGCTGCTTGATGTAGCGGAACTCCTTGGCGTGGATCATGATCTCCTCCGCCGTCCCCTCCATGCCGGCCAGCGGCTGATGGATCATAATCCGCGAATTCGGCAGGGCCCGCCGCTTCCCCTTGGCACCGGCCGTGAGGAGCACCGCCCCCATCGAGGCGCACTGCCCAATGCAGTAGGTCGCCACGTCGCAGGTCACGAACTGCATCGTGTCGTAAATCGCCAGCCCGGCCGTGACGCTGCCACCGGGGCTGTTGATGTAGAGGTGGATGTCGGACTTCGGGTCGTCGGATTGCAGAAAAAGCAATTGCGCGACGATGGAGTTGGCGACCTCGTCGTTGACTTGGCTGCCGAGGAAGATGATCCGGTCCTTGAGCAGGCGACTGTAGATGTCCATCGCCCGCTCTTCGCGGCCGCTCTTCTCGATGACGTAGGGGATGAGGGGCATTGGTCAGTCCTTCTCCTTGTCGTCGCCGGTCACGGGGGGCTTGGTGAGGATCTCGTCGACGAGCCCGTACTCCTTCGCCTCGGAAGCGGAGAGGTAGCGGTCGCGATCGGTGTCCCTGGCGATCCGTTCGAGCGGTTGGCCGGTGTGATCCGCCAGAATCTCGTTGAGCACAGTCCGCGTCTTGAGGATCTCGTCGGCCTGGATCTCAATGTCGCTTACCTGCCCGCCGACCTGGCCGTAGGGCTGGTGGATCATCACCTTGGCATGCGGGAGGGCGAACCGCTTCCCCTTGGCCCCGCCGGCGAGGAGGACGGCTCCGCCGCTGGCCGCGATCCCCACGCAGTAGGTCGCAACGGGGCAGGAGAGGATCTGCATCGTGTCGTAAATCGCCATCGTCGACGTGACGCTGCCGCCGGGCGAGTTGATATAGAAGTGGATGTCCTTGCGCCGGTTGTCGCTCTGCAGGTAGAGCAGCTTCATCACGAGCTCATTGGCATTCCCGTCGAAGATCTCCCCCTGAAGGAGAATAATCCGATTCTCGAGGAGCAGGTCGCCGAGCGTCATCTGCCGCTGCCGCTGGTAGTCGCGGGAGGCGCTGGACGAGCGCGGATCGAAGGAACGGTCATGCATGGTGGGGGCCCGGGAGGAAACGCGGGACGAACGGGACTTTAATCCGGGGGGCGCGGTATCAACGCCGCGGTGCACGCACCGCGGTGGCCTCGGCGTGGTTTGCGGTCGGGATCTCAACATCGCCCACCAACGCACCGCAGACCGCATGATCCACGGCGTCGGCGTCGGGCTTGGGGAACTCAAACGGAATGTCGGCGAACGTGGCGCTGGTCGTGATCAGATCGAGCGTCTTCCGTTCGATGATCTGATTGCGAAGGACATCCATCAGGCCGCGCTTCTCGAGGCTGGCGCGGACCCGCCGGGGCGACTCCCCGGACTGCGCGGCGATCGCGCGGATCTCCTCGTCGTAGTCGGCCGCAGTCTCGGCGATCGATTCTTCCTCGGCGATCCGCTCGAGGATGAAATGCTCCTTGAGCGCCTTGGCGGTGCTTGCCATCACAGACTGCCGAAGTTGGTTGACATGGCGGCGAATCGAGTCGTCGTCGAAGCCGCTGCGGCGCAACTCCAGGATCGCCCGCTCCAGTTCGCGCTGGCTCTGGCGGCGGAGAAGATCGGGGGGGAGATCCCAGTTGGCCGAGGCCGTCAGGGCACTGGCCACCTGCTTGCGGACCTCGCGGCGCTGGTGCCAGGCGAGCTGCCCGTCGAGCTGCCCGCGGATGGCCGCCCGGAGGGCGTCGGCGTCGGCGAAGGGGCCCAGTTCGCCGAGGACATCCTCGGAGAGCTCCGGCAATTCGAGCTTCTTCACCTCGACGACGGTCAGCTCCATCGTGACATCCTTGCCGCGGAGCGCCTCGACGGCCGCCTCGCTTGAGACGGTCAACGGTACCGTCAACGGCTGGCCCGGCTTCGCCTGGGCGACGAGCTTGGCAAACCCGGGCAACTCGGCATCGGCCAGCGAGAGTTTCTCGCGAACCACGATCTCGACCTCGTTGGCCTCAGAGAGGACGGTGTCACCGTCGAGAAAGCGGAGGTTGGCCACGATCAGATCCCCTTCCACAGGAATGCCTTCGTGGGGGACGAGCCGACTGCGGTCGCGGAGAACGTTGGCGAGGGCTTCGTCGACGTCCTTGTCGGAGATGTCGCGCGTCGGCCGCCTGATCGAGAGCCCCTTCCACTGCGGCATCTCGAACTCGGGGCGGACTTCGATCGCGAACTCGAACGTCATCGGCCCGTCGTCGGGAAGCACGACCGCGCCGACGTCGAGTTCCGGCTCGCTGATCGGGGAAAGCTTCTCCGTCTCCGACACCTGCGTCATGGCATCGGCGAGGAGTTTGGAGCGGATCTGCTCGGAAAGCTCGGTCTTGAACCGGCTCCCGACGAGCGCCTTAGGAGCCCGCCCGGGGCGAAACCCTGGCAGTTGGGCCGTCGGTACCATCTCACCGATGCACTCGGCGTGATAGCGGGCAATGTCTTCGCGTGGAATCGAGACCCGCACCTTCCGCTGGCAGGTCGACACTTTGTCGATGGCGACGTCGAGCTTCAGCGGGGGCCGCTCTCCCGGCAGGGGGGCGGCAGGGGCGGAATCGAGCGCGACGGTATCAGGCATGGACGCTTCCGGGACGGAGAGGACGAGGACAGGTATCGGGACAGCAGACGGGCGGGGATCGGAGAAGCTGACCAGGGAAATCGTACGCTAGCCGGGATCATTAGGCGAGGTGGACCATCCCCCCTCA
>SIAG01000073.1 GCA_009691925.1 Planctomycetaceae bacterium | reverse complement strand
GTCATCTCGGTCGGCGGGCCGTCCCATTCGAGGATTCGCTTCTCGAAGCGGTTCACCGTCTGGATCATCGGCAGCTTGAAGTGGAGGCCGGCGCCGTTGGTGCCGTCGTGGGCGTTGATCGCCGTGCTGACGGGCCTGCCGAACTGCGTGACGATCACCTGCTCGGTCTCGTCGATGGTGTAGGCTCCCCCGAGGAACACCGCGCCGGTCGCCACCAGCGCGATCAGCCCCAGTGGCGAGAAGACCAGCCCGAAGAGCCAACGGCCCACTTGGAAGAGCGGATGATTGATCGGGAGCGGGCTCATGGTGTGGTGTTCCCCGTCGAGGTGCCCTGGCGCCGGCGGGCCGGGAGTGGTCGGGCCGGATCGGCTTCAGGCTGGCGGAGATTCATGAGGGGGAGGAATTGCCGCGCGTCGGCGTCGAGGATGATTTTCCCTCCCAGCTGCGGGATCACCTCTGAAAGCGCCTCGAGGTAGAGCCGCTGCCGCGTCACCTCGGGGGCCTTTTCGTATTCGGCCAGTTGCTTGCGGAAGCGGGCGACGTCTCCCTCCGCCTCGTTGACACGCTTGAGGGCGTAGCCCTCCGCTTCGCTCACCTTCCTCGTCGCCTCGCCGCTGGCCCTGGGGACGACCTTGTTGTATTCCCCGTTGGCTTGGTTGATCGTCTGCTCGCGCTCCTGCTGGGCGCGGTTGACCTCCTCAAAGGCCGATTGAACGCGGGCCGGGGGGTGAACGCTCTTGAGCTGCACTTGCTGGACACGGAGCCCCATCTCGAGCTCCCGGACGAGCTCGGTGAGCTTGAGAATAGACTCGTTTTCGATCCCCTGCCGACCGACGGTGAGCACCTCGTCGACGGTCCGGTCGCCGATCACCTCGCGCATCACGCTCTCGGAGAGATCGCGGAGCGTCGGGCCCGGCTCGCGGTTGTTGAACAGCCATTCTGCTGGATTGCTGATCTCATACTGCACGACCCACTCAACATGGGCGGCATTGAGATCGCCGGTCACCATGTCGCTCTCGCGGGTCTGCTCGCTCGACACCTGATCGGGGTTGCTGCCGCCGACGGTGCCGAAGCCGAACTCCATCTTCAGCTGCCGCTTCACCGGCACGATCGTCACCTTGTCGATCCCGAAGGGGAGCTTGAAGCGCAGCCCCGGATTGACCTCGTCGATCACCTTGCCGAACCGCTGCACGACGCCGACGCTTTCCGGTCCGACGGTGTAGAACATCCCGAAAAGTCCGCTGACCAGCCCGAAGAGGAGGACCGCGGCCAGCGGCGCCAGCCACGCGCCCGCCGCCGGGAGGCGTGGGAACGAGGGGGGCAGGCCGGAAGATTCGGACGAACGAGCCATGCGGGGCGGTTTCCTGAGGACGGGAACCCCCTCATCCTGATCGGAATCGCCGCCGATGCAAACGTTTTCGGTCCGCCGGGCGACCGATTTCCCGGTGGGTCACTTCCCCGACGTGGGAGCACCGCTCCCGGTCGCCCCGGCCCGGGCCTTTTCAATGAGGAAATCGACGAGCTGCTGGCAGTGGAAAAACCCCTCCCAGAAGTTGTGCCCCTGCCCCTCGGCGACGATCAGCTCCACCAGATCCCCCTTGCCGAGGGCCTCGTAGCGGGCCTTCACCCGGCCCGAGTTCTGCTCGATCGGCACAACGACGTCGATGTCGCCATGGATGATGCAGACCGGAATCCCGGCCCGGGCGGCGACGTCGATCCGCTCGACCGGGCAGAGCTCTTCGGCCTTTGCGAGGAGGTCGGCGGGGGTGAGCCCATAGGCTCCCGCGGCGCTCTCGGCCCCCGGGTACGTTCGCCAGTCATACACCGGATAGATCCCGCCGAGGCCGGCGGTGAGGTCGGGATGGGCGATCGCCCAGGCCGAGGCCCACAGGCCGCCGCGGCTGCGGCCGAGAAGGGCCGGCTTGGCGGCGTAGCCGCGCTTCACCATCTCGGCATGGAGTTTTTCGGTGGCCTGCACAGCCGCCGGGCTGCCGTACGACTCGCCGGTATCGATCCCCGCCACGGCCACGCCCGCTTCCGTGAAGCGCTCGTGCATCCATCGCTCCGCCTCGTCGGGATAGGCCGCAAGCGTCGGGCCGTAGAGAATCCAGGGACGCGGGGCGCCGGCAGGGCGGGCGTTTACCTCGGCCGGCGTGAACAGAAACGCCGTGTGGCCATCGACTGAAAACACCTCGCCGGGAACGATGAGGTTTTTCTGCAGCGCTGACGCGGCGGGCTCTTGGGCACTCGCATGAGGCGTGGCCGCGACGGAGGCCGCAAGCGCCGCCGCGACGAGGATCGCGATCGAGGCCTGGCGATTCACAGAGAGGACTCCGGACGCGATGGGAGCGATAGTGGCGTTCATGTCGGTAGTCTAAACCGGGCACGAGGGCCCTGTCCGGAGGTAGAGCCGATTCTGCGTTCCCGTCGACGCGATCACAGGTGGGCCACGCCTAGTCGATCGCCCAGACTGCGGAGCTTCAGATCGAGCGTCCAGAGGATGAGGGAGCTGTCGAGCGCCGCCCAGAGGAGATGGGCATCGATCAAGCCAATACCGCGGCCATGGAGGCGACGACTCTCGATGAAGGCGAGGATCTCGTCGTGGGACGCCTGTGCCGAACGGGGCAGGGCGGAGAGGAGGCCGAGGATCTCCCGCCGCTGCTTCAGCCCCCCGCAGGCGAGTTCGCCGATGATGAGCGGATGGCAGGCCACTTCTCCGGCCCCGAGCAGGGCGGCTGCCCGGCTGTTGCCCCGCCGCAGGTGGTCGATCCACACCGAGGAGTCGAGGAGCACCATTCAGCCCGGTCTCCGCCGGGGAACCGGGCGCGCCTTCGGTTCGGAGCCACCAAGCACCGCCAGTCGCCGCGACGACTCCCGCGCGATGAGCGCCTCGAGCCCCATGCGCACAAGCTCCGTCTTCCGGTGGACGCCGGTCAGCCGAGCGGCCATGGAGAGTGCCTTGTCGTCGATGTTGAGTGTGGTTCTCATGCATCGATTTTCCCAGAAACGTATGCATACGTCAAGAAATCCTCGATGGGGACCGGGGCTGCGACTTCGGACGCAGGCAGGGGGCTCCGCGGGGCTTTGCCATCCCTTCACTCCCGAGCAAACCGAATCCTTGACAGCTTGGGGGAGGTAGGCTACTTGTCGGTGGGGGGGTACGGCGGGCATGAAAGCGCGCAAGCGTTTTGCCGACATCGTAAAACTGGGAGGATGACGCATGCAGCGGAACGGCGCTTCGAGGAAGAGGTCGGCAGACCGCGGACGCGGGGGTCGCTGGCTGCCGGCAGCCGTGGAGCGGCTTGAGTCTCGACATGCGATGGATGGTGGAGGGATGTCTCCGACGGTCGCTCTGCCGCCGTACAACTCCGCCTTGGGGATCGGATCCGAGACGCGTTTCCCGTTGTCGCTCCCGTGCAGGCAGCGGCTCCGATTGGCGTCGCGGCGCCTGCACCCTCGACCCGCACCGTGAACACCCCCTCGGTCATCATCACAGCGCTTCAGGCCGGGGCTCCGACTGCAGATCAACAAACGCAGGGAGCGCCTGGAGGCACGGATCCAACGGATATCCTGGCAACATTCGAGGGGGGCGATTCGGGTTCCGATAGCGGTGTCGCCCCGCAAGCTCCTCCCTCTGGTAAATCAAAGATGGTCATCTACGTCGATCAACCCGGCGCAGGCGGCACCGACGACGTTTATCTTGGGGGTCGTGGAAAGCTTCCACAAAATCGAACGGTCCCAGACGGATCGGACCTTGATGTAGGTCACACTTTTATCGAAATTATCGATGGCCGCACGGGTGAGCGTTTCCTTGCTGGGTTGTATCCCACACGCCCGATTGATGGACCAAGCCCTCGGCCTGGCACGATCATGCCCGATCTTGATCATGCATATGACGTGCGCCGAGAGGAAGACATATCGGAAGAGCAGTTCGACAAAATAAAGAAGCGGCTTGAACGCGATCGATTGACTCCCCCTGCGTATGATCCCGACGACTACAATTGCACAGACTACGCGATCGACGTGTGGGACGATGTACTGCCACCGTTGCCCGATCGAACAGCGGTCATCACTCCGGAGTTGGAACTTTTTGGTCAGAAATGGTTGTTTCCAGATGTGTTGAGCTCCAATCCCATCTCAAATCCGGGGATGCTCGGTCAAGACCTTGCGAAAAAAGGTGGCGTACGCGCCGAACTGCCAAACACCCCGGCAAGATGAGGTGATGCAACCATGACGATGAGACAACGAATGCTTCAGTTATTGACTGCCCTTGCGGCGCTGACAGCGGGTGTCGTGATAGGAATGGCATGGCAGCACTCACGGACGGGATGGCACTCCACGCAGATCGACGAGAAGGACTGGGCGACCGACTTCGGCAAGCTCAAGTTAGAGCATGTCTACGAAACCGTGGGGGCTCATTTCCTGCAGCCAGCTAAGTCGCGACTGACATTGTATCCGGCCAGTGGCGAGCGAATCACGCTATTCGAGGGTCAACCGGTATTTCAGGAAAAGTTCCCTGTCGTCAGGAATGTTGAGATCGACGGGCAGGTAGTGCGATTCGAGGACGGAGCGCGCGCCTATTCGTTGAAGATCGATAAGCTGCCAAGGCCTGCGGAATAGAAGGAAGGGACCGGTACTACTCTTTCAAAGCAAAGGGATGGCTCGCCGGTGGCGCATTGCCGGCTTTGGGGGTAAATGGCGAAGCGAGAGACGGCCGCGTCTATGTCATCATGAATGACTTGGGAAATCGTCGGCTCCAGGCGACAACTCTGGGAAACCACATGCTTGTGGGGCATCGTTACTGGCAAGTGGATGCCTGTGAGGATTCGATTCGCATCTCTACATGGACGGACCGGGAGAGGCGGAACGGTTGGCAAAACGAAGTTGGCTTCTGGCTCTTTGGGCCGAATGATACCGTCAAGGTGTGGAAGAACTTCCTGATCACCGTTGCCGACACGCACAAGCGCATCGGAACGATCGACGGCCAGGTCAGCGACGTCGTGACGAGTTCCTACTATGGTCCCGCGCCAGTGGGACGAGGCGCCGCGATCCTGCCAAAGGACCAGGATCTCTTTGCCTGGGTTTATGGAGACGACGCCCCGTTCGCCATCGCATGAGTGCGTTTGCATGGTAGGCTTGGGGTAGGACGCGGGGCGTCGGCCATAAGGAGGCAAGCAGTGAGTGTCACCGACACCAAAAGACGAGGCAGGGCCCCCGGGGCTATCTTGGTTGCGTTCGTGGTCCTCGCGTCGGCCGGGTGCCGTCCTGATTACGCGAAGCTCGAAGCTTGCACTCCGGCCGAGCTTGTCGAGATCATGCGTGGTGGATGGCGTGTAAACAGGGGCGCGGCGGGGGCGGAGTTGTCGCTCTTGCAATGCGAAAGCCGGAGATCGTTCGCCCTATGTCGGATAAGATCCGAGAACTTCTCGATTCTCCGTACCCGGAGACGCGGTGCTGGGCGACCTGTGTACTTCTTCGCATCGGCCGTTTTCGTGAGGACGTCACCGCGTCGGCGCGAAAGATGCTCGCAGACATGGGGAAGGATGCGGAAGCGACGGACAACCGCTCCTCCGTCCTCTACCATCTGATCCACAGTCCCCCTGTCCTGCTCGCTTGTCACGATCTCGTCGTACAGTCGCTCTCTGACGACGATCACGTCGTGATTCATGCGGCCGTGGGTTGCATCGCAAAGGAGTCAGAGTTGACGCCTCTCGATGACGAAATCGCAGTGGATCGGTTGCTCGAACTCTGTCGAACCAACAATATTGGCTGGCAGTCCGACGCCTTGGTGGCTCTTTCGCGAGTCACTCCGCGTCTTCGGTCCCGAGTCTCGCTTGGGCTCGCTACTGTCGAGTGTCTCCCTCTGAATGAGAAGGAGTACGCTGCCGCCATCGAGGCGACGAGCCGGCGGGAAGACGAGGGCTGAGTGTCCTTGCGGCCGGCAACAGCGACCGGCGGCCGAAGGGGCACAAGACTCTCGCCAGCCATGGTGCTCGCAAGTGCGACCGGAACGCCATCCCGTGGATGAGTTTCTCCGGCGAACGCGGCCCGGGGAGGCTGGAGTTGGCCACGGGGGGGCGATGTGAAATAATTGAGGCATGATCACTACCTGCCGCCTGCTCGCTTCAGCCGTTGCCCTGCTTGCCGTCGTCGCCGCCGGCGGCCTTGCCCGCGGTGAGGGGCCCGACTTCGGCCGCGAGGTCCGGCCGATCCTTGCCAACCGCTGCTTCAAGTGCCACGGCCCTGACGACGCCACGCGCCAGGGGGGCCTGCGCCTCGACCGGCGCGACGACGCCCTCGCCGAGGCCGATTCGGGGAACCGGGCGATCGTGCCGGGGCACGCAGACGACAGCGAGCTCGTGGCCCGGATCAACAGCTCCGACGCCGACGTCGTCATGCCCCCGCCCGACACGAAGGGGGTGCTCACTCCCGGCGAGAAGGAGATCCTCGCCGCGTGGATCGCCGCCGGCGCCCCCTACGCCGAGCACTGGGCGTTTGGGAAGCCGGTGCGGCCGTCCGTGCCGAAGGTGGCAGACGCGGCCGGGGCCGCGGCGCCGGAGAATCCGATCGATTTCTTCGTCCGTGACCGGCTCGCCCACGACGGGCTGCGGCCCAGCCCGGAGGCCGATCGGGCCACGCTCTGCCGGCGCGTCCACTTCGATCTGACGGGGCTGCCACCGACGCCCGCCGAGCTCGATGCCTTCGTCGCCGACGGATCCCCCGACGCCTACGAAAAGCTCGTCGATCGGTTGCTCTCAAGCTCGCGCTACGGCGAGCGCTGGGCGCGGCGATGGCTCGATCTGGCCCGCTACGCCGACACCAACGGCTATGAGAAGGACCGCGAACGGCGGATCTGGCCCTATCGCGACTGGGTGATCCGGGCCCTCAATGACGACATGCCGTTTGATGCCTTCACGCGCCGCCAGATCGCCGGCGATCTCCTCCCTAGCGCCACGGCCGACGACATCGTCGCCACCGGCTTCCACCGCAACACAATGATCAATGAGGAGGGGGGGATCGATCCGCTCGAGTTCCGCTATCTGGCGATGGTCGATCGGGTGAGCACCACCGGCGTCACCTGGCTCGGGCTGACGACCGGCTGTGCGCAGTGCCACAACCATAAATACGATCCCCTCACCCAGGCCGATTACTACGGCCTCTTTGCCTGCCTCGACAACGCCGACGAGCCGGAGTGGGTGATCCCCGACGCCGAGCAAGCGAAGGCTCTGGCCGAGGCGACCGTCCGGCTTGAAGCGGCGTGGAACGAGTTGCCAGGAAAGTGGCCTCTTGTCCCCGCAGCCGAAGGACAGCCGGCACCGGTGCCGCTCGAGGAACGCTTCGCCGGCTGGGAGCGCGAGGAAGCGGCCAAGGCGATTGACTGGCGGATCGTGACGCCGCAGTCGTGGCAGACCTCCATGCCGCACTTGAAGGTCCGCGACGACGGCTCGATCCTCGCAAGCGGCGATGTCACCAAGAGCGACCGCTATGAGATCGTCCTCCCCGCAGCCGACCATCCCGTGCAGGCGATCCGCCTCGAGGTCCTCCCCGACCCGAGCCTGCCGGCCTATGGCCCGGGCCTGGCCTGGTACGAGGGGCCGAAGGGAGATTTTTTCCTCTCAGAACTCGAGATCACGGCGGGCGGAGCACGGGTGGCAGTCGCCGCGGCAAGCGACTCCTTCAATGGCACCGCGGCCTTCTCCGGGGGAAAGAGCACCGCGTCGCTCGCCCTCGACGGCGACATGTCGAGCGGGTGGAGCACCAATGGCGATCAGGGGCGGCCCCATGCGGCGGTGTTCACGTTTGCTGAGCCGGTCGCCCCAGGGACGCCGATCGAGTGTGTGATGAAGTTCGAGCGCCATTACGCCTGCCCGCTTGGCTGCTTCCGGCTCTCGGTCACGAGGGCAAATGGCGCCGAGGCCCGCGGGCTCACGGCCGCTGAAGAGGCAGCGCTGCGGAAGCCTGCCGCGGAGCGAACCGACGCTGAAGGCAAGGCCCTGCGCCGCCGATTTCTCGCTGCCGCTCCGGAGCTTGCCGAGCCGATCAAGGAGATTCGCGGGCTCGAATCGCAGCTCCGCGGTGGGCCGACGACGCTCGTCCTCCGTGAACGCCCGTCCGACAACCCACGGAAGACCTTCCTCCGCCATCGCGGGGAATACACGCAGGCCAGGCAGGAGATCGCTCCGGCCGTGCCGGCGTTTCTCCCCGGCCTGCCTGAGGGCACTCCCGCCAATCGGCTGGCGCTGGCCGAGTGGCTCGTGTCGGGAAGTCATCCGCTCACCGCCCGGGTGACGGTCAACCGGCAGTGGCAGGCCTTCTTCGGCCGCGGCATCGTGCCGACGCTCGAGGATTTCGGATACCAGGGGACGCCCCCTTCGCATCCCGACTTGCTCGACTGGCTCGCGGTGACGTTCGTGGAAGACTTGCACTGGTCGCTCAAGAAACTCCACCGGATGATTGTCACAAGCGCCACCTACCGGCAGGACTCGGCGGCGAATGCCGAACAGCTCGCGGCCGATCCGGCCAACATCCTCCTCGCCCGCGGCCCGCGCGTGCGGCTCGAGGCGGAGCAGATCCGTGACGGCCTCCTCAGGGCTGCAGGGCTCCTCTCAGAGAAGATGTATGGCCCGGGGGTGCGGCCACCACAGCCGGCCGGTGTGACCGAGACGGCCTATGGCGGCGGCGCCTGGGAGCCGAGCCCAGGGGAGGATCGCCACCGCCGCAGCCTCTACACGTTTCAAAAGCGGACGGCGCCGTTCGCGTTCGTGACCACCTTCGACGGCCCCTCCGGCGACAGCTGCCTCGCGCGCCGCGACGTCTCCAATTCCGCCCTCCAGGCCCTCACCCTCATGAACGACCCGATGTTCGTCGAGGTCGCCCGGGCCCTCGGGGCCGCGGCGCTCTCGGGCCCGGGGGACGACGCGGCCCGGCTCGACGACCTTGGCCGCCGCGTCCTCTCGCGCCCCTTCGCGGCTGACGAGCGGGAGACGCTCCTGGGATTCCTCCGCGTCCAGCGGGAGCGGCTGGCTGCCGGTGAGCTCGATGCCGCGAAGCTCGGCGGCGACGGCGCCGGCGATCCGATCGACCGAGCCGTCTGGATGCTCGTAGCGAGAGCCATGATGAACCTCGATGAAACGGTGGTGAAGCGATGAACGGCCTCCTCCATGCCACGCGGCGTCACTTCTTCTCCGATTGCGGCCTCGGGGTCGGCAAGATGGCGCTGGCCGGATTGCTCGCGCGGGAGTGCGCCGCCGCCGAAGGGCCGCGCGCCGTCACCGGGCCACTCGCCCCGAAGCCGCCCCACTTCCCGGCGACGGCGAAGGCGGTGATCCAGCTGTTCATGGCCGGAGCACCGAGCCAGCTCGAGCTTTTCGACCACAAGCCAAAGCTTGCCGAGATCGAGGGGAAGCCGATTCCGCCGGAGGTGATCGGCGGCCAGCGCTACGCCTTCATCCGCCCCGATGCGGCGGTCCTCGGGCCGCAGTTCAAGTTTGCCCGCCACGGCCAGAGCGGGGCGGAGATCTCCGAGATGCTCCCCTGGCTCGCCGGCGTTGTCGATGAGATCGCTATCGTCCGCAGCTGTCGCACCGACCAATTCAACCACGCCCCGGCGCAGATCTTCATGAATTGCGGCTTCGGGCAGCCGGGCCGGCCGAGCATGGGCTCATGGGCGACCTACGGCCTGGGGAGCGAGAGCGACGAACTGCCGGCGTTCGTCGTCATGAGCACCGGCGGCGGGATCAGTGGCGGCAGCGCCAACTGGTCGAGCGGATTCCTGCCGTCGATGCACACTGGCACGCGCTTCCGCAATGCCGGCGACCCGATCCTCAACGTCGGCCAGCCAGCCGGCGCCGACGGCCGGCTCGCCGCCGACACCCTCGGCGTCGTCGGGGCCCTCAACCGCACGCGTCTGGCTGCCGACGGCGATCCGGAGATCGCCACCCGGATCGCCAGCTACGAGATGGCCCACCGCCTCCAAACATCGGCCCCGGAATTGATGGATCTCTCCCAGGAGACTGCGGAGACGCTCGCCCTCTACGGCTGCACGCCGGCCGAGGCGAGCTTTGCCCGGGCCTGCCTTCTCGCCCGCCGGCTCGTCGAACGCGGCGTGCGGTTCGTGACGATCTATCACGAAGGCTGGGACGGCCATTCCGACGTCGCCGGCAATGTCCGGGGCAACTGCGAGAAGACCGACCGGGCCTCGGCGGCGCTGGTCACCGATCTCCGCCGCCGCGGCATGCTCGATTCGACGCTCGTCGTCTGGGGGGGGGAGTTCGGCCGGACGCCGATGGTCGAGGCGAGTGCCGTCCTCGGCCGCTCAAAGGGGCGCGACCACCACCCCAATGCCTTCACGATGTGGCTCGCCGGAGGGGGCATCCGCCCCGGCGTCACGCACGGGGCGACCGACGAACTGGGCTTCCACGTCGCCAGCGACGAGGTCCACGTTCATGACCTCCAGGCGACGGTCCTCCACTGTCTGGGCCTCGACCACGAGCGGCTCACGTTCCGGCACGCCGGACGCGACTTCCGCCTCACCGATGTGCATGGCCGCGTGGTGAACGCTATCCTGTCGTGACTTGCCGCCCGCCCGTTTTGGCGGCGCGGTGTCTCGAACAGGGGGGCTCTCCATGCGACGGTTGCTGTCGGCTTGCTGCGTTCTGATCGTCCTGGTTCTGATCTCCTTGGCGCTTCCGGTGAAGGCCGCCGATCCGTGGCTCGAGGTCGCCGGTGGCGACGGGCCCGGGAAGGGGAAGAAGGTCGTTCTGGTCAGCGGTGACGAGGAGTACCGCAGCGAGGAAGCCCTCCCGCAGCTGGCGAAGATCCTCGCCCGCCACCATGGATTCGATTGCACCGTCGTGTTTGCGATCGACCCGGCCACCGGCCAGATCAACCCCAACACCAACGACAACATCCCCGGCCTCGAGAAGCTCGGTCATGCCGACCTGATGGTGATCGCCACCCGCTTTCGCAACCTTCCCGACGAGCAGATGAAGCACGTCGACGCGTTTCTGAAGGCGGGCAAGCCGGTGGTGGCGATGCGGACGGCAACGCACGCCTTCAACATCCCCGAGGGGCGCACCTACCGCCGCTACAGCTGGGATTTCCCCGGCGAGGGCTTCGCGCAGGGCTTCGGCCGGCAGGTGCTCGGCGAGACCTGGATCAGCCATCACGGCGGCCACGGCAGCGAGAGCACGCGCGGGCTTTTGGCCCCCGACGCCAAGGACCACCCGATCCTCAAGGGCATCAAGGATGGCGAGATCTGGGGGCCGACCGACGTCTACGGCGTCCGCCTCCCGCTCCCTGGCGATTCCAAGCCGCTCGTCCTCGGGGCAGTCCTGGCCGGCATGAAGCCCGATTCGCCGCCGGTGACGGGGGAGAAGAACGAGCCGATGATGCCGGTGGCCTGGACGAAGAGCTATTCCGTCGAAGGGGGCCCCAAGGGGCGATCGTTCACGACGACGATGGGGGCCGCCACCGACATGACCGCCGAGGGGACAAGGCGGATGCTCGTCAACGCTTGCTACTGGGCGGCGGGCCTCGAGGCGAAGATTCCGGAGACGTCGAAGGTCGACATCGTCGGCACCTTCGAGCCGACGCCGTTCGGCTTCAATGGCGCTAAGAAGGGGCTCACCCCCGCCGACTACCGCTAGGAGGTTTTTCCATGGCCAATCACCCCCACGATCCGCGCGCCCTCGGCCACCTGACCGCATCGGCCCGCTATCACGACTACCGCTACGCCTCCAATCCCCTCGCCGAGGGCGGCACCGGCGAGGTGCCGCTGACCCGGTTCGACGCCGAGCTCCACGAGCGGGGCGGCTCGCGCGTGCTGCCGCTCGACAATTCGGCCATCCTCGGCTGTGCCGGCCCGGCCACGAGCCCGGGCCTGTGCGCGAGCTTCGTTCGCGTTCGGGCCGGCGAGGCGGTGCTCACCGATGCCAACGCCACGAGCCACCTGTTCTTCGTGATGCGTGGGAGCGGAGCGAGCAGCCCCGCCGAGGGGGCGACAGACCAGACCACGATCCCGTGGAAGGCCGGAGACCTCTTCACCCTGCCGGCCCGCAGTCGCATGCTCCACGAGGCGAGCGAGGACGCGGCCCTCTACTGGGTGAACGACGAGCCGCTCCTTCGCTACCTCGGCGCCGAGGCGACGCAGCGGCAGTTCACGCCGACGCTCTACGCCAGAGAAGCGATCCTCGAGGCCCTCGACGGGGTGCTCCGTGATCCCTCGAGCGCCACGGCCAACCGGCTCAGCGTCCTCCTCGGCAACCGACTCTTTCCCCACACGATGACCGTCACGCACGTCATCTGGGCGATGTTCGGGCTGCTGCCGGTGGGCGCCCTCCAGGCCCCGCACCGGCACCAATCGGTGGCCCTCGACCTCGTCGTCGACGCCCGCCCGGGCTGCTACACGATGGTCGGGCGGACGCTCGACCGCGACGGCAGCATCAAGGACGGCATCCGCGTCGACTGGAAGCCCCATTCGGCCTTCGTCACGCCGCCGGGCCTGTGGCACTCC